>JAOZOH010000134.1:0-4216 GCA_029933365.1 Desulfuromusa sp.
CCCAATAACTCCAGCCACAACCGGCCCGGTGAAAATTCCGATACGCATCCCTGCTGCGGGTAAATTATTTTTCTTCCAGACTTTATTGAGTTCTTCGATTTTCTTCCCCATCGCCAGGGCGCAGTATGCTGCCTGCTGTGCATCGTTTTTTATCTCTATTTCGCTCTCCCTGGGAAACGGGACCCCAAAGTTGACCTTGATTCCATCTCCGGCATAATCATCAACCACTCCTTTATGGTTCATTGCCAGATCTGCCATTGCCTCCATGTAGGAATTCAGCCAGTCAATGAGGAGTTGTGGTTCCAATTCTTCAGCGGTAGAGGTGAATCCCTTCATATCCGCGAATAATACTGTTACGGTCATTTTCTGAGAGCGTGGTCGGCCATCTTCGAAAAAAAGATCCCGCTGCTGCCAGATGGATGTTGCAACTTCTGCTGAAACATACTTTGAGAATAAGTGCATGAGGGTTTTTTTCTGTTGTTTTTCCTGTCCGGCCATAAAGGAGGTTACAATCAGGATCGAAATGAAGAAAGATATTGCCGGAGAGACTGAGGGTAACCACCAGTTTTGGGAAAAAGAAAAATAAGCTGCGAGCCAGAGAAAAAACAGTCCGAATGCGGTGAAGACCGCAAAATCCAGGGGGGAACGTAGCCAGATACTGAGTGCACCTCCAAATAAGCTCCAGAAAAGAATCCACCATAACTCCTGTTTTTCTGTCGAGGTCAGGATTGGTTTGCTCTCTCCCAGGGCCAAGCGGAGCAGTTGACTGACCATCTGCGCGTGCATCACAATCCCCGGGATAGCTTGTTGATTGCCGTCGATCCATTGGCTGTAAGGGGTGTAGAACAGATCTTTAACGCTTTGGGCTGTTACCCCGACAATGGCAACTTTCCCCCTGATGGATTCCGGCGGGATTTTTTCACTGAGGAGTTCACTTAAGGTGAAAGAGGTAAGTGGAGTTTGAATTCCAGAGTAATCTAGCAGATATTGGTAGCCACGCATGTCCGCTTGGATATATCCGCCAGTATTGGACTCAAGAGCTGGTATGGTTGAGGCTCCAATTCTCAGAAAATCAGGATTCAGCTTGTCAGGCTGGGGGCTGATTCCTTGATCTTGGAGATAGCGCAATGCCAGTAGAAAATCAAATGATGAGAAAGATGTGACACCATCGTCAAGAAAAAGGAGCCCCCGTCGGACAGTGCCATTTGGATCAACAATAATATCGTTAAAACCAACTTGATTGCTGTTGGCAAGAATTGGCGGTGGAGAAACCCCATTTCCTCCAAACTTCATCACTGTAATAATCCGTTGATTTGACAGGAGAATAGAGTCTAGTTCATCAGTCCCTGGAGGAACAGGAATGTCTCGATAAATGTCAAAACCGATGGCGCGTGGGTTATATTGGCTGAGTAGAGTTAAAACACGGGCGGCAACGTGGTCACTTAATGGCCACCTCCCCAGCTTCAGAATATCCTGTTCAGTAATATTAATCAGGACGATACGGGGGTCAGGAGATGTCCCAATAAGGCTTGAGCGCAAAAAATAGTCATAACAAGTCAATTCAAAATTTTCCAGGCCACCCATGTTTCGTACCGCAACTGTCCCAACGAAGGAGAGGATGCAGATGACGAAGACCATTGAAATTTGCCAGCGGAAATTTTTTTGGATAAAGCGCATATCAAATTTTAACTATAGCCAGTTGTTGATAAGTAAAAATGGTGACCAATAGGCCGGATGCTCATAGCGGGGATCATGCTCCAATTTCAATTGTGCCCGTTGCAGTGCTGTTGCCCGGGAAACCGCTGGGTTTTGTATCTGTCGGTAAAATTCTTTAATCAGGATCGTGGTTGCTGCATCGTTGATATGCCACAGGGTTGCAACAGCACTGCGTGCCCCGGCTTTTATAGAGACACCGGCAAGACCAAGCGCCGCAAGTTCATCGCCAGCTGCTGTTTCACATGCACTCAAAACCAATAAGTCCAGAGGTTCAGGACGAAATTGCAGATAACCGATGTCTTCACCAAGGGTCGACATGTCGATTTTCCCATCGAAACTCAAAATAAAGGTTTGATCTACATCATTTTTAAACTGTCCATGAGATGCGATATGCAGGACATTGAATGATTCCTGTTGCAGGGATTCTTTGAATTTTTGCGTCACAAACTCTTCATCCAGTAGCATGGTGCTCGGGTAGAGACTGGTGATCGCCTGTAGCTCCTGTTCTACATAGGGGAGCGCTGGGAACCCCTGGGTTGGTTTGGTTAAACCCGCAACAATGATTCGGATGTTCTGCCGATTTACCGGATGTGGATCAATGAGATTCAAGCCAGGGGTCAGAACTGTCGCGTAGCTATTATTCAGGAACTGTTTGCCGTCATGAAGAGCAGCCAGGGGGATGGTTCTCAATATCCCCCCGGGGACAAAAACCAGCGTGTCAACCCCGGCAGAATGCAGATCTGCTTCCAATGGCCGGATCAGGTCGTCATACAGCCTTTGGGCATGAGGTAAAAACTCTCTGGTCGTCCTTTTTTCCAGCAGCCGGCGAAACTCTCTAACTTCCTGAGTCAGTGTCTGGTTGTCCACCGTCAATGTGTATCGCTTCAATCCAGTCGGTAGGGTGACCAGCAGCTCAGTTCGATTTTTGAGGAGTATCGGATAAATGACCGCTGCTGTTTTGCTGAGATTATCCAGTTTAACCGTGTTGGAGTGGGCGACATCAACACAGTCATCTTTAAAATAGTTCCGTAATTCATAGACCCGTAACAGTTCGATAAGATCACGGGTTTCCATGAGTAAGGAGGTTTGTTTTTCTGGATCTGTCTCAATTTCAGAACGTTGCAAGAGGAGGTCGACAAGTTCAAAGCAGACAACGCTGGCGGTTTCGCGAAACTGGGATGCAGAGTTTCCATTGCAGGAATCCATTTCCTGACGGATTGACTGCAGGGTATAGATCGTCCGCCGATAGGCAGCAATGGCCGTCGCCCGTTTCCCTAGTTCATTCAGTAGGCTGGCGGTTTGCCACTGCCAGCGATAAAGGGCTTCTGCTGCTCCCACCTGCTGCGCCGCCAGAACCGCCTGCCGGGTCAATTCCAGAGCGGTTAATAAATTCTGCTTCTCTTTGTGATACTTTCCAGCATAACCCAGAGCGTAGGACAAGGTCCGTTGGTCACCAATTTTTTCTGCAATTTCCTTGGCTTCTGAGAATAGTTGTAAAGGGATGTCCGTTTGATATTGATTCTTTTTAGACAGATCCTGATAAGAGAGACCAAGACGGATGAGTGCGCAGGCTTTCGGATGGAAATTTTCTACCTGGCGAAGGGTTTCCTGAGCTTGATCAAGGATAGAATTTGCTTCCCTTTTGCGGGATCCCTCACCCCTGATGGCAGCTACAAAATTTATCTGCACGGTTGCCAGTAGCAGGGGATTTTCCCCGGATCGGGAAAGTCCTATACCTTTCTGATAGGATTCGGCTGCTGCCGCGTTTTTACCCATGGCGAAAAAAAGATTTCCCTGATTATTGTCAAGAGCTGCCGCAATTTCGTTGTTATTGTCCCTTTCCGCAATATCCAGACCTTGTTGAAAGGAGTGTTTTGCCAGGTCAAACTCTCCCGATGATTGATATAAACTTCCAAAGTGGTTAAGAATTGTTGCATTCAGCTCCGGGTCATTCAACCCTTCCGCCAGCTGTTGTGTTGTTTCTAGAGCTGTTCTGGCACTGCGTAGTTGGCCGATACTCTGGTAGGCTTGAGATAAATTATCCTGCAGCTGACATTGCCGACGAATGTTATCCCGGTTTTTATCAGCATTCAGAGCTTTATCCCAATCCTTGATTGCCTGGGTAAAGTCTCCTCTCTGCCATGCCAGCTTCCCCGGGTCTTGATCCTCTGCTGTAATTGCAAGTTGTTTTGTTGGGGGGACTGATCTTTGTGCTGTTGAGCAACCCGTAAGGGGGAGCATTGTGAACAGGAACAACACGAAAAGGTTTCCAAGGAGAGGAAGTTGCAGCGGGTTTTTATCTGCATTTCGTTGTGAATTCATGACTCTATCCTTGCCTGTTGAGGTGGTCTGTAATCAATATCAGAACCCTGCGATCAAAAATTGCAGGTGGATTCCGCTGTCCTGAAGATCGTTTCCCGTTGAATCTATATTGCGTAATGGGATTCCCCAATAAACTTCAAACTGGGGTTTCAGGGTCCGGCCCGCAGTTTTCCAGGTG
>JAOZOH010000134.1:4316-7079 GCA_029933365.1 Desulfuromusa sp.
CTGAGTTGAAGTTCCGAGTGGAAGATCAGTTGTGCGCCCCAGGGTGAGATGATCCTGGCCCATTGAAACTGCCCCAACCACGCAATAAAATCGCCATCAGGGGTATCACCGCTGTGGATGGTGGCATCCAGGGCATCGATGCCAAAACTGAACTGCGAGCGGGCGGCAATCACCTCTTTCTGGGTGTGGTAGATCCACTCCTGAGCAAAACGGAGTGCGGTCACAACAGCTTTGCCATTCTCTGCCCCTGGAGAGAAAGAAAAAGGCTCACCAAGTAGCCGGGTCTTATGTTTCAGTCTTTCTCCCGTCAAACTTAAGGCAAATTCCTGATCCAGACTGCGGTAGAATGGTTGTCGGATTCCGACTTCGTAGATTTCTGATTTGCTTTTCACATCAAGATCATCGAATGGAGACTCCACTACCTCAAAATTATTTTTACGATAGCGGGTGGTCAGGGTGGTGTCATAGACTGTGAATGGAAGTGAGTAGGAGATGTCCAGTTGTGGGTGGGCCCCTTCGGAGGCACCATAACCAAAGCTCACGGTATCACCATGTCCGGTTAAATTACGATCAGCAATGGTCACCCATCCCTCTTCAGCTCCAACTGTTGGTGACTGATAGTTGTCAAAACCAAGCTGGATAATAAACGGCTGCTGCTCCTCAACCCCTACATTCAGGACACTTTCCCCCGGTGAAAGACCTGGTTTGAGAGTAGTGTTCAGCCGTTTTATCAGTTGATTCTGTTGCAGTAGCTGCAGCCGTTCCTGGAGCGAACTGATATTGAGAGGGGGGGCGGCACCCAGAGCGATCCGTTTTTTTATGTAACCATGGGTAAACCATCTATTACCCTCAACCTCAATAGTGGTTAAATCCCCTTCAATAATTTTCAGTCTGATGGTCCCGTCAACTGTTTGTTGGTCGGGGATGATAGCTCCCGAATTAATATACCCTTTGTTGATATAGAGAACTGTCAATACCTGGCGTAGAGAATCAAGATCTTCAGTTGTCAGTTTCTGATTGATATAGGGTCTGGTGACTTCGTCCAGTTCTTCAGCAGAGAAGACCGTGCTGCCGGTCACCTCAATTTTTTTGACATAAACACTGATACCGACATCTGATTTCACCCGTTCAGATTTCGGTGTCACTGGCGTTGGCAGTACCACTGGTGATGACGGTTTTGGTTTTTGATCCTCAAGGGAGGGAAGGGGCTTTTCAGCTGGTCTACCGGAAGGTTTAACCCCCAGCCCACTGGGGGCAGAAAAACAGTTCTGGGCGAACAGAACTAGAATTCCTCCGAGGCATAGACAGATGATCGATTGAACTATCCGTTTTCCAATACTCTGCTTTCCTGAGATATTCCGACCCCACATGAACAGCTCCTTCTCAGTCTCCAAACTGTATTCAAATTCTGGCACCTTTTCAAAGTGAAAATATCAAAGGCTGAAATGTTGAAATGCCCGTTGTTTCGTCACTGTAATAGCAGCGGACTTGGTAATGTTGAACCAGGTTCGCGGGGGAGTCCGTCGCGTCCGTTGATTACGAAACTACTGTATTTACCTTGCTGGATTCTGGCCATACACGGTTTTCTCAGCAGGGCGACAACACTCCTGAATTCCTCGGGTAGCGGTGCTATTGTGCCACTGACACTGGTAATTGGTGCCTCGATTTCGACATTGCCATCGACGCCCAGAGACGAGGATGCATCCAGCACACTTTCCGGGTCGGCGAGAAAAACATCAGCGACGATACTGATGTTTCCGCCAGCGCCCTCGTAGGCATTGGCAATAATGCGGCTGTGGTCCAGTACTACATACTCGGGATCAATGCTGATGTTCCCACCTGCCGTATCGGCTCCGCCATCAACGCTTGAGGTAATTTCACTGTCCACAAGATGAACCAGGTATTCGGTATCAATCTTGATGTTACCGCCGTCCGCCCGCCGGGCCTGCGTGCTCACTGTACTGTTTTGCATCATGAAGGTATCAGCCGCACCCAGATAAATATTTCCGGCGTCACCTTCTCTGAGACTTTGTGTCGAAACCAGAGATCTGTCGAGCATTGTCATGGTTTGGGAGGCGATATTAATATCACCGCCGCTGCCAGGATTATTGGTTTCACTGATGATCAGACCCCCCTCTTCCATTTTCAGCGCGCCGGTTGCAATCTTGATATGACCGCCGTTGCCGGTAGCTGGCTGGTCGACTGATAAAGAGTGTGTCCCGGCGGAAATCATTGCTGCCGCATACTTTGGATCAGAACCTTTACTGGTGAGAAAATCCCTGAGATTGTCATTAATGCCGGCAACCAGCAGGTTGTCAGCAACTACGTCTATGTTCCCGGCATTACCATCCCCATAGGTGTCCGTAGATAATATACCTCCATCCAGTACTGTCAGCTGTCCGGCGGTGATGGTTATGGTTCCGCCGTTGCCTTCCTGTAATGCCTGAGAAATAATGGATGAAGGAGACAGGCTTTCTTTGCCGGTGGCTCCATGCACATATATTTCCGGGTGCACTCCGGATATCCGCAAGCTGTCCGCTTCAATATTAATATTGCCGCCATTCCCGGAACTGTAGGCACTTCCATTGATAAACGCGCCATTCAGGATGTCTACCGCATCCGCCTCAATATTTATATCGCCACCCTGATCTGGGCCTGAGGCCGTGGAAAAGATACTGCTTCTGTTGGTCATTAGCAGACTGTCGGTGGCAATATTGATATCACCGCCGGTACCACCCGGAATACCTGAAGAAGCGCTTAATC
>JAOZOH010000319.1 GCA_029933365.1 Desulfuromusa sp.
CCGTTTCACCAAAACTGATTCGGGCGTAAGGCTCATCCGAAATCGCCACAATTGTTGTGCCGAACTCCTGTTCCTTTTTTTGTAGCAACTCTCCCAGAAGGTTCAAAGTCACTTCCGGGTAGATGACCCCGGTGGGATTGTTGGGTGAATTAATGATGATGGCCCGGGTTCTTGAATTGATGGCAGAGGCGATAGCATCCAGATCGGGTTGGAAGTTTTCGTCAGTGATAACTTCAACCGGAATACCTCCCTGATTGTCGATGTAAAATTTGTACTCGACAAAATAGGGGGTGAGGATAATCACCTCATCGCCTGGATTCAGTAGCGTTTTCAGCACAACATTTAACGCCGCACCGGCTCCACAGGTCATGACAACCTGATCTTTTGTGACGTTTTTGCCACATTTTTCACTGATCACCTCGGCGACAGCAGCCCGGGTTTCATCGTAGCCAGCATTGTTCATATAGCGGTGCATCCCCGGTTTCGGGTTTGCAGCGATTTTTTTCAGCTCCTGATGTAACTCCTCCGGTGGCTCCATGGTCGGGTTGCCAAGGGTGAAATCAAAGATATTCTCCGCCCCGTATTGTTCTCTTAAGGCTGCTCCCTCTTCAAACATTTTGCGAATCCAGGAGGAGTTTTTAATATGATTTTTTATTTGTGTTGCAATCGGCATTTGTATTTTCCTTTTATTGGCTGGGTATCATCAGTACCACCGAATTAGTCTGCGTAGCGGTTGGAATGAGTAGTTCGAATTTTTTTCTAGTTATTCTGCCGTTTGACTTGGTCTAATGTTTTCCCGTCTTTATATTTCCACTCAATCCATCCGTTGGCTCTGCGAGCTAATACGACCGCGGCTGATGCACTTGGAGAAGAAAAAATATGATCTTTATTGAACACAAGGGCATTATCTTTCTCAGAGAGAACACCATTTTCTTTCAGGTCTCTTCTCATTCCTACGACCCAACTTCCAGCAGTTCTTGACTCGACTAAGTTACATTTCGAGCCAGAAAAGACTATTATGCCGTCTTCTGAGTATTCACCTTCCGCATATGCATCTTTACCCTTGCAGGTTATTATTTCTTTGGTTTTTGGTCTCCTTATTTCATCGAAGACAGGGTAGCCGAGAGTTGAAGCAAGTATCTGTATGGTTTCAAAATTATCATATAAATCTGCTTCCACGGACTCTGAGACATGTGGCCTACTTGGGGTGTTACCATTTTCTATTGAGTAACGATTCGCTTTTATTGCAACTTCGCAACATAACCACTCAAGAAATTTAATATGTGTTTTTGTGAAATATTGAGTTTTTGATATGAACACAACAGCGTGAGTCCAGAAATCTTTTGATTTATTGTGTTGTTTTAGTCGAGACAGACAATTTTCGGCTTCTCCTATATAGACTTGTGGTTTTGATTCCTCACTACCAAAAAGGAGGTAAACACCAACATTATTTAACTCATCCCGTTTGGCAGCTTCTTCTAACTTTGATCTAGAAATTAGAATAGCAGATACTGTTCTGCTCGTAATCTCAGCAATCTTTAAACTTCTTGGATTACCATCAGGGAGATAAATTTGAATTGTTTTTCCAATATTCTTCATTTTTTGTTCCGTTTATCTTTTCTAGGAGTTGTCTGGATGTCTTTTGATGAGAGTAACGGTGAAAGCTTGCCCTGTCAATTATCTCTGGTTTTTACAATAAAAGAGAGATCAGGTTAAATTGATTTTAGCAGCCGATTGAGGTACATTTTTCCCCCTTATCAATAATTTAGCGAAAGCAGGTCTTCATGACAGATAA
>JAOZOH010000135.1 GCA_029933365.1 Desulfuromusa sp.
TAAATAAACTACCCCGCAGCAAGCTACGGGGTATCAACAGCCTACAACCTTTGCTAATTCGCGAAGCAAGCTTCGGGGAATAAAACCGTTCAAAGATTATTTAATTTTGTGTGTCTAGTGATGTTCTGTTTTGATAAAAAAATCCATTTTAGGATTATAGTTGTTCTGGTGTGAAACTAACGACCTTATCTATCATGCTCTGGTCACAGAATAGCATGATCAGGCGATCAATGCCGAGAGCAATACCTGCTGAAGGGGGAAGGGTTGCCAGCTCCTTAAGAAAAGGTTCTGGACTGGGATAGGGGGTTTTGCCTGCTTTTTGACGTTGCATTTCTTCCTGACTAAATCTTTGCTGTTGCTCAACCGGATCGGTCAGTTCAGAAAAGGCGTTAGCCAGCTCCAACCCTCCGATATGCAATTCGAAACGTTCTGCAACCAGAGAATCAGCTGGTTTTCTTCTTGCGAGTGCTGCATATTGGCTGGGGTATTCGATGAGGAACATTGGTCTAGTTACGGGGAGCTTCGGTTCAATTTCAAAAGCAATGACTGAGTCAAATCTATCAGTATCAAGCGCTTCGTCCAGCGATATGGTAGCAAAGCGGTAAAAAGCCTCAGCAATCGTCATCCGTGGCCAGGGGGGAGATAAGTCAATTATCTGCCCTTGCCAGCTGATTTTCTGCTCCGAACTTAGATGGAGAAACAGGGTTTCGCAGTCGCTCATTAATTGATGATAGTCACTGTGGCTGCGATACCATTCCAATATGGTGTATTCGGGTAAATGGGTTCTGCCACGTTCACCGGCTCGCCAACAATGGCAGATTTGAAACAATTTATCGTATCCTGCGGCCAAAAGACGCTTCATGCAGAGTTCGGGGGAGGTTTGTAGAAACCAGTCTGATGAGGGGATTGCATCAATATGGAGTTCAGGTGCATTGGTGGGGATGCGCTGCGGTGTTTCAACCTCGAGAAAATGCTGTGCGATGAAAAAAGCCCGGATCTGTTGGATGATCCGGGCTCGTTTTTCCAGAGTAGCCCGTTTACGAGCTAGTTGCCAGTTTGGTTCCATATTTCTATTCATTCAGATTCAGATGGCTAAGTAAAAAATTCGGTCTACAAGGCGTAGTTTTTTTTCAAGGGCGAAGGCATACGCCAGTATGTCGAGATCTTGAAAAACGCTGCAACGCAGTAGAGCGGAACTTTTTGCGACGCCATCATCATTCTTTGACGCGTGTTACATAGTTTCCAGTGCGGGTGTCAATCTGAATCAGGGTTCCTTCATCGACAAAAGAGGGAACTTGCAGGGTGTAGCCGGTTTCAACCGTTGCCGGTTTATTGTTGCCCGCCGCTGTATCTCCTTTGACCCAGGGATCTGATTGTGTGACACGCAAGTTGACAAAAATCGGCAAGCTGATACCGATGGCCCGCTCACCATACATCAGGATTTCTACCTCCATATTATCAATCAGAAAGTATTTATCGTCACCAAGAGTTTCTTCGGTGAGAATGACCTGTTCGTAGGTTTTTTTATCCATAAAGATGTGACCGCTATCATCCTTGTAGAGATATTGCATATCGCGTTCTTCCAAACTGGCTGGTTCAAAAGATTCACCACTACGATAAGTTCGGTCAAACAGCGATCCGGTAATCATGTTGCGGAGTTTGCATTTATACAGAGACTGTCCTTTTCCAGGCTTAGTGAAATCGTACTGAACAATGACATGTGGATCACCATCGATCAGCAATTTAAGCCCTTTTTTCAGATCAGAACAACTGTACATATATGACTCCTTTTTGAGGTGATTATGGTTAAATTTGGAGGCGGCATTTAACCATAATCCACCATGTTTGTCACCGGAAAAGCCTGGGTTTATTCGTTTTTAGCGCCTTGACAGGTGGATTCCAGCAAGCATGCAGCGGATTGAGCCTCCGGCCAGTTCAATTGTTGGTACTGAGAGAGGGACAATTTCAGCTGATTTCTCAATAGTTCTTTTTTGTTCTGGAAGTAAAGCAGCGACAGCCCTGGTGGACATTGCCAGAATTCTCCTCCCATCAGCAAAAAGCTCAATGGCGTTACCGGCAAACTCGTCAATCTGATGATTGTCGAGTTCAATCACATCTCTCCCCATCCCTTGTAATCTTGCATGAATTTCATCGCGGCGTGCTTTGTCATTGATCATAGCAAAACCCACCAAGGCAAAGTCCGCCCCAATACACATCATCACATTGGTATGATAAACGGGGCGACCGTTGGAATCCGCAGCGTCAAAAGCCATAGGTTCAAAATTGAAATGGGTGCAAAATCTTTCCAGTGTGATTGGATCAGCCCGGTTTGATCGAGCGGTATAGGCGACTCTATCGATGTGATCCAGGACCATAGCTCCGGTCCCTTCAAGAAATAATCCATCATATTCCAGGCATGAATAGTCAATAATATCTTGAACCCGGTATTCAGCTTTCAACATCTCCAGAATATCATAGCGGCGTTCCCGTCTTCGACTGGGTGAATACATCGGGTAGACAGCGACATGGCCTCCGGGATGGGTGGAAAACCAATTATTGGGGAACACGGAATCGGGGGTTTCTTTTTCACCACGGTCCTCAAAAATATGCACCCGAACTCCCTTTTTTTCAAGTTCTCTTGCGATTTCACTGACTTCCCTGTAAGCATCTTCTGCCGTCTGTTTGATCGTACGATTGACATCGGTCCTTTGGAAAACGTTGTCAGATGTTGTTTCTGGATTTGGATGGAACCTGTGGGGACGAATGATAACAACCGATCCCGGTGCCTGAATGGATTTAGATGTCAAAATAATACCTCTTTCTTGGGCTAAAACAGTGAAATCTTAATTAAAACAGACATAGTCCTGATGGTTTCTAGCGATTTTCAAAGTGGCGCTGCATGTCGAATCTTTTCTGACTGCTGCCGGCGTTGATAGTAGAGATAAAATGATTCTAGCATTTCCGCCGCTAGTAACAAGCCAATAGCGATGGCGATACCAGAGACAGGTGGTTGCCAGGAGACAAGGGGCCACCAGAGGATCAAAAGAAAGCTGCTTTTCAGGAGTGTAGAACGCCCCAGTTGACCAGTTTGATCGGCTCCGGCAAACCAGCCACGCAGAAGGTTGGTCAGCCCGTAAAAAAATGGGAAAATTGCACAAGCTGCCAGTGGCAATTGCAGATAGTGACGCAGATCAGTTTCTACCCCGAGGAGTTGGCCAAGAAAAAATTGGTTCAACGGCCCCGCGGTCAACAGAACCAGCAATCCGAGTGCTAGGGAGATAATGAAACTGAAGCGGAGCAGGGTGCGGTTATCTGCCATTGTCTTGACCAGAGTCAGATAGGCCTGTTGCAAATTGCGCATTGGACCAGCCAGCAGAAATAGAAATCCACGGATCACCCCGAAAGCTGCCAGAGCCAGAGCACCATCATGCAATCGACCGATTATTGAACTGATCAGCAACGGAATTGTTTGTTGCAGGCAGGATGAATAGGCCAGTGGAAATGAGTAGCGCAATACTTCCCTGGTAGTTTTCTCCGTTTCTTCCTGATGTTGTGGCAGTCCAACTTTCCATGCCAGCCAGGAAATAACCAGTGTTTCTGTCACAACGCAGCTAACTAGGGCAAAAGCTCCAAATTGGGCACCCTCAAACCATTTATGTCCAACTAGGAGAAATACGAAGAGTGCAGCAACTCTGACTCCTGTGGCCAATGAAACCAGACTGGTTTTCCTGGCGCGAATGATCAACCCCTGGCAGAAACCACGGATGCCGGTAAAAAATGGCAGGAACGCTAATATATACAGGGCTTTCTTTGCTTCTGCAGCCACTTCAGCAGGGGTTCCGAGGAGCTTGATCAAGACGAGATCACCAAGCGGGGTAAAAGCGATCAAAGACAACATCACCGCGACATAGCCAGCGACCAGACCGATAAATATCAAGACCCCGAGCAATGATTTTCGACCGCGAACCATGGCAAGGGTAATGGTGTGATTTTGATAAGATGGAGAAGCGATAAACAGGTGGACAACCAGTGCAACGGACATCCCGGCCAAGGCAGTAATGTAATCATCAAGTCTGGCTAGAGCGCCATTGATGACGGTATGGGAAATGCTCATGAGCTGGACATTGAGCACGAGTGGAAAAAAGAAAAAAGCAATCTCGCGGGTGGTCAGCCCTTTCTCAGTCAAAAGACGACTCTGGAAATAAGCGTAACAGATCGGTTGATTGTTCCGCATAGAAATCGGTAGCCAGGCCATCGCTGTGCCCCATTCCATAAGCACAGAAGCAGGTTGCTGTTCCTGCTTTGCGACCGGAATAGAGGTCGGTGTGGTGGTCGCCAATCATAACCGCTTGCTGTGGATCAGCGGACAGACCTTCCAGTGCTTTGATCACCGGCAGGGGATGAGGTTTTTTTTCTGCATAACTATCACCACCAACAATTATTTTGAAATTCTTGAGCAGGTTCAGACCTTCAAGCAGTTTCAGGGTCAATTGGTAGGGTTTATTTGTGACGATGGCCATTTTGTCTGCCGGATGGCTGTTCAAGAGTTCTTCAATCCCCGGGTAACAACTTGTGTGGTCAATGAGGTGCTCGTCGTACAATTGCATAAATCTGTCCCGGTGAGCAGGATGATAGAGTTCCTCACCAATCGCCCGCTTGACGAGCACAGTGACTCCGTCACCGACAATATCCGCAACCTGTTCTTCTGATAGTGGGGAACAATCCAATTCTTCACGGAGCAAGTTAAGCGAAAGGGTTAGGTCAGGAACTGAATTGACCAAGGTGCCATCAAGATCGAAGAGGAGATAATTTAAATTTTTCATTTCAAACCTTTTTAATCCGGGCGCCAAAGATTGCTGTTCCAACTCTCACCAGGGTTGCCCCCTCTTCAACTGCGACTTCAAAATCGCCACTCATCCCCATTGAGAGTTCGGACATTGTAACGCCGGGTAGTTGTAACTTATTTATCTGTTCGGCAAGGTCGCGCAATTGTTTGAAAAAGGGACGAACCTGTTCTGGATCATCAGAATGGGGCGGTAGACACATCAAACCGCAGATTTTCAGATTGGGTAATTCGGCAACTGCTCGCATCAGGGTTTCCAGATCCTTCGGATTACAACCTGATTTGCTTGATTCATCACCAACATTCACTTGCAGCAGAATTTCAGCAATCTGATCAATCTTTCCCCATTGACGGTCAATCTCTTCAGCAAGCGATAACCGGTCAACGGAATGGATCATGGCAACTTTGCCACGCAGATATTTGACCTTATTGCTTTGCAACCCACCGATAAAGTGCCATTGAATTGGTGCTGTGACCAGCGGCTCCTTATCCCGGAATTCCTGGACATAACTTTCTCCAAACAGTTTTTGCCCAGCGTGAAAGGCTTCTTCAACCTGCTCAGCCGGTTTCACCTTAGAGACGGCGACCAGCCTGACCTCTTCTGGATTGCGTCCCACTTTTTGACAGGCTTTGTCAATCCGGTCATGGATTTGTGCAAGATTGGCAGCAATATCGTTCATCAGTTTTGCTCCATTCCGATGTGCATAATTAAATCCCCCTCAATCCCCTTTTTCTAAGGGGGAAGCCAAATATCTCCCCCTTAGAAAAAGGGGATTGAGGGGGGATTAGTTTTTTGCCATTGTCATATCACCAGCGGCACACCAAGTTCTTTCATTGCCAACGTCAGCTTACACAAAGGGAGGCCGACAACATTGGTGTAGCTTCCTTCAATCCGGGCAACAAAACAGATTCCGAGCCCCTGGATTGCGTAGGCTCCTGCTTTGTCGGCAGGCTCCCCAGTGGCAATGTAGCCTGTGATTTCGGCTTCTGTCAATTGACGAAACCAGACTTTGGTGCTGACCGCTTCGGCTTGCTGTTTTCCGGTTTGACGATCAAGAACCGCATAGCCAGAAAGAACCTGGTGCTCCCGCCCGGAGAGCTGCTCTAACATAGCTGCAGCATGGAGTTCATTTTGGGGTTTACCAAGAATCTGATTATTGCACAGAACGATAGTATCACTGCCGATAAACCAGCGGCCTGATACATTGTCCCGGTTTGCAACTTCAGTAGCCTTGTCGAGACTCAGTCGGATAACATGTTCTTCGGGTGTTTCCCCCGCTATTATGTGTTCCTCTGCCCGACTGGGGATGACCTGAAATTTAAGGCCGATCTGTTGCAACAGTTCCCGTCTGCGTGGTGATGCAGATGCAAGAACGAGCTGATCTTCCATTATTTAACCTCCCGAGTGGCAGCGATAGCCTCCCACCACTGCGGCAGGGCAGCAAGGGCTCGCTCCGCCATAGCCAAACGACGGTCAGCGCGTTTCATTTTACGCTTCAGTTCCAAGGGCGGGAAGAGGCCATAATTGATATTCATTGGCTGGAAGTTGGTTCCATCCGCTGTTGATAGATGGCCTAATAGCGAACCGAAAGCGGTCTCTTCGGGTGGAAGAGGAATTGTTTCACGGCGGAGATGATAGGCTGCGAAAATTCCTGCAAGAAAACCACAGGCAGCTGATTCAACATAACCTTCCACGCCGCTTAATTGCCCCGCAGCGTAAATGTGTGGTGCTTTTATAAATTGCAGGGATTGGTTCAGGCATGCCGGAGCGTTGATAAAGGTATTGCGGTGCATGCTGCCGAGGCGGGCAAAGCGGACTTGCTCCAGTCCTGGAATTGTGCTGAAAATTCTCTTTTGTTCCGGATAGGTCAAGCGGGTCTGAAAGCCCACCAGATTAAACAGTGAGGCATTACGATTGTCCTGACGTAACTGTAAAACTGCGTAAGGAATTTTCCCAGTTTTTGGATCGGGCAATCCGACCGGCTTCATCGGCCCGAAGGAGAGGGTTTGCGCGCCACGACTGGCCATCTCTTCGATTGGCATACAGCCTTCAAAATGGATCAGTTTTTCAAACTCACGCCCGTCAACTTTATCTGCATCGACCAGTGCTTGAACAAAAGTGAAGTATTGCTCTTCATTCA
>JAOZOH010000136.1 GCA_029933365.1 Desulfuromusa sp.
CCATGACCGTGAGACTTTCCTTTAGTAGCAAGCAGGTGGAAACCTGTAAACAGTGCCGGCCAAACGACCAGGACAACCGGAACCATTGCTAGAAAATCTTTGACATTATTGATAATTGGCTCTTTTGGCAGGGTTTCATCAAATCCAGCCTCAGCAAACGGAGCACTGGAAATGTAGAACCACCCCGTACCACCAACTTCATGTTCACCGTAAACGTGATCTCTATATTTTTTAGGGTTCTTCCGGATCCGCTCATGGGCAATCGTCATCAGATCCTTACGCTTACCAAAAGTCATCACCTGCTGTGGACAACTTTCAACACATGCCGGTGGCTTACCCTCTTTCAGGCGGGTGTCATAGCAGAAGATACACTTTTTAATCACTGGATTTAAAACTGAATGGTAAGTGTATGCAGGAATATGGAACGGACAGGCAATCATGCAGTTCCGACAACCGACGCAAACATGTTGATCATAGATGACGGCACCTTCCGGAGTTTTGGTGTAAGCACCAACAAAGCAAGAGGTCAGGCAGGCAGGTTCATTACAGTGATTACACTGAATTTTACGATAAAGTGGCTGGTCAGCACCTTCAGGCTCGTAACGATTAACAATGGTATATGCCTTATCGGTTGTACGACGCTTCTGTCCATGATGGATCTCATCAAATACTGAATAATCATCAAATGGCAAAGCAGGTTCTGGTAATTTTTGTTCTTTATTACAGGCAGCTTCACAGGTCCGGCAACCGACACAACGGGTCAAATCTACCAGCACCCCCATCCCATCAGGAAAGCCGGTAAATGAACCAGAAGCAAATGCTTTTTTCCCGGGATGCATGACTAAAGCAGCCCCGGCAGCACTTCCAGCCAAAAATCTTCTACGTGATATTTTACTACTCATGACGAAATCTCCTTATTATATTCCCCAGCTGCAAATTCATGGATGTTATTCGTGTTCTGCTCCATGCTGAGCATCCTCTTTAGGGGCAAACTCTCCAGAATGATAGAATTTTTCACCGGCTTCAGTCTTGGCATGACAATCTTCACAACCCGTTGGACCATCGACCTCATTGTGACAACCGAGACAGTTAAGATGATAGGCGGCTTTCAAGTTAGGTTTATCGACATGGTAGAAAAAATCTGCTTTTGGAGTATGAAGATTCTCCGGGGGAACGGGGTCGCCAGAGTGACAGTCCTGACAAGCAACAGCATCCATTTCCACATCACCCTCATGGCACTTTGCGCAATACTCGTTAGTCACTCCTGTTCCAGTGGTGTGATGGTGACACTCTGAACAGTCTTCCGTTGCATCAACGTGCATTGCATGGTCAAAAACAACTGCTTCGTACAGATTAGCCATAGAATCAATTTCAACTTCATCTGGATAATCCATTGCGTAACAACTTACCGACAGGACAGAAAACAGCAATAAAACCCCCAGCCCTATTATAAGTTGCTTACCGGCATTTACCATAACCTCTACTCCTTAGTTCTCAAATTCTGTCTGCATCGATAGATATAGGCAGTATACAGATCAATTAAAAGGGGTACATCAAGCCAAAATCTGATTAGTCCTCATCTCCACCGGTGACATAGCGAAAAAACATCGGGAAGAAAGTGAAGAACAGCAGACAAAGCAGATATTCCAGACCTTTGATATAGGTATAGTAATCAACAACTGTATAAATCTGCTTTACATCGCCAACATTCATAAAAAAATCTAACATTTCAACACCTCTCAACAAAAATTATTCAATGTTTCTTTGCCGACACAGCAACTCTGCTAGCAGATGCACTTTTGGCAGCTTCTTTGGTCATGCCAAAGAGAGCAAGTACAGCAGGAACAAGTTGGGCAACAATTATCAGAGCACAAAATCCAACAAACAGAAGAACCAGAATGCCACTATTATAGGTTTGGCTGGTATCCACTGCCAAAGCAGGTGAAGCAGCTACAAACATCAGGGCGAGGGCAGCTAAAAATAATTTTACACTTTGCATCGAAACCTCCTTGTTAAAAGTTTGATATTATCCACTCGATAACAAAATTAATGCTGAGCGAACAATATAAATATTTGGCACTCTAATCGCCGTACTATACGTGCGAATTCTCCACATTGGAACATTTTTCTTCTGTCTTCGACGTACAAACAGGCCATAAGCACAAACCACAATCTCGGGGAAAAGAATGCAGGGGTCATGCCAGCCATGTGATAATATTCGATAAAAGCATAACTAACTATTTTCACAACACTTATGCGACAAAGATAACTCTTTTTGTTCCAATTGACTGTATAATAAATATATACATATTGAACTGGGGCGAACCTGAATATCTGCGTAAAAAGAAGTATAACTTATTGAGAAATATCGACATTATATAGACATAAATATTGTATACAGTATACCGCATACTGAATATTTTTTATATATAACTTTGGGGAAGATAGCAAGAAGGAAAGACAAAAGACCCCAGAAAAGGGGTCGGTTTGTTAAAAAATATCCTTTTGTCACATTATTATTTCATACGACGAAGGCACGAAGATCAGCATCAGGACAATGAAGATAACCCAGCTGTTGCTTCCTGCATGGGAACTTTCTTGCCAAACAACTTACGTCCAACGTTCTGCTGCGCATGGTAATTCTCAAAAGCACAACTGACAACCTGACGAATTTCGTCCCAACTTTCATCCGCAACAGGCCTTAGCGCGTGGTAAAAGATTCCTTCTTTGCGAATTCTACGCAATAGATCTAAAGGTATTTCATCGGAGACCAAAATAATCGACAGACTTCTGTTGCATTTTTTCAACAAAGGGACAAATTTTACGATCTGCTGCTCATCAAACACGCCGCCTAGAACAACCACCTGAATTGACTTATCGAGTATACCTTCGAGAGAATTAAGCACCGAATCAGCAGTCTCAACCTGATAATTATCCTGTTGAAATATATCAGCCATTTGTTCTCGCGCTACCCGATCTTTATTTGCTATCAGGAGACCATTCATTGCATTCACCTCACCTAGTATACTGAATTAATTATTGGAGCTTTTCTGTTCAGCCGCATGCTTTTTCGAAAACAACCCTTTCAAAATACCAACAAACAATAAACAGGCAGGAACCAATTGAAAAACAACAATCAAAGCAAAAAAACCAATAAACAAAGTCAACAGCAATGATCCACCTTGCCCCGATGATGCCGTTGCAGCCATCGCAGGAGAAACAGCAGTTCCAACACAAATCAAAGTCATCATAATATTACGGATTATATTTTTCATCACAACCTCCATGGCGTATTCAAACATTTATTGTAGTCACTGCTTAACAACATATACAGAAGTTATGCCAATAGTCTGGTTTCATTTAATATTTTTCCTAACTCCTTGTTATAACGTTATTATTTATCCATGTCAGAAATTAAAATCTGTTTTCCCAGTGAAAAATAAATATCTTTTTCATACAGTCAAAAGAAGAAAAACAACAGAATCAACATCATAAAAAATAGATAACTATTTATTATTACAGACATTTCAGTGAAATGGCCCGCATTAGCCATAAAAACATACTGCATATTTTATTTATTCTTTACTGTCATCACATATCCACGTTCAGATGACCCGCCTGAGTTTCCCGCCCCCATTCTCCACTTGTTGCTGCGACTTATCCCTTGACTGTTCTCATTTCCCTTACTACTATTGGGCGCTTCATAAATATAATATTTATTATTTTGCTTGGTTTTCCCTTCAGCTGAATCAGAAAGACAATTCGCATCACCATGGACGAAAACTCAACACATAAAATTCTGGTCATTGACGACGAAGCAGTTATTCGCGAAGGCCTCCGCCAGACGCTGGTGATGGAAGGCTACCAAGTAGTCGCTGCCCAGAACGGCAAAGTCGGCATGGAGAAGCTGCAGAAGGAGAGCTTCAGTGTCGTCATCAGTGATCTGAAAATGCCGATCATGGGTGGTATTGAAGTACTGAAGACCATTTCGGTACTGCAGCCTAACGTCCCGGTCATCATTATCACCGGTTTTGCAACGGTCGATTCAGCTGTCGATGCCATGAAAAATGGAGCGTTTGAATACCTGACAAAACCTTTTCTGCCAGATCAGATTGTTGAGAAGGTTCAAGCTGCCATTAAGAAGCGGCTCTTGAACCTGGAATCAGAAATTATTACCGAAAGCATCCCAGACGAGACTGTCTCTGAATCCTTCATTGGTAAAAGTGACTCGATGCAGAAAGTCTTTCAGCGGATTCTTCAGGTCGCCCCGACTAACAGTTCGGTTCTTATTACCGGAGAGAGTGGAACAGGTAAAGAGCTCGTTGCCCGAGCTATTCACAATAATAGCCCACGAAAAGACGAACCTTTTGTTGCAATCGATTGTAATTCGTTGCCGGAAAACCTGCTGGAAAGTGAATTATTTGGCCACGTCAAAGGTTCATTCACCGGTGCCACCCAATCTAAGCCTGGCTTGTTCAGTGTTGCCAGTGGCGGCAGCTTATTCCTGGATGAAATCGCCAATCTGAGTATGGCAACCCAGGCAAAGCTATTGCGGGTTCTCCAGCAACGCGAGGTCACTCCCATTGGTGGAACCAAGGCAACCCCTATTGATATTCGCTTAATTGCTGCAACCAACCGTGGGTTGGATAAAATGGTAGAAGAGGGACACTTCCGCGATGACCTCTATTTCCGCTTGAATATCATTCCCATTGTCCTGCCACCATTGCGGGAACGAGCAGGAGATGTCCCGCTGCTGATCGGCTATTTTCTGAAAAAGTTTTCGGAAGACATTGGTAGGGAAATCAAGGGTCTTTCTGCAGATGCACACCTTGCGATGCATGACTACCCATTCCCCGGCAATGTACGCGAGCTGGAAAACATCATCGAAAGAGCAGTCGTTTTGACCCAGGGTGATCTAATTCAACGCGACAGCTTAGAGCTACCAAACTCTCAGGATCTGGCGATGGGAGATTCTGAAATGGTTGCACCGATCAACACAGAAGAGCTGAAGGAAGCAAAACGGAAACTACGTGAGCAAGCGGTGGAACCGGCTGAAAAGGCCTTTGTCTACGCAGCGCTAGAGAGAAACAACTGGAACGTGACCAAAGCGGCAGAAGAAACTGGAATGCTCAGACCCAACTTTCAGGCGTTACTGAAAAAACTGGGAATCTCTGTCAAAGACCACATGTAATGTAGATTACCCCTAAGACTGTTCTTCCTCCGATCCAGAACCTGACAACTCAGCAACTGCTGGCAAATAGATTGAGAATCGGGTCCCTTCACCCTCACGACTCTTAACATCGACCCGACCACCATGGTTTTTGATAATCCCGTAAGAAACTGACAATCCTAGCCCAAAACCTTTTTGTGATTTTGTCGAGAAAAAAGGATCAAAAACTTTATCCAGATTTTCCTGGCTGATACCGGTACCAGTGTCTTCGACTACAATTTTTATCTCTTTGCTCTTCTCAACCCACTGCGTACTGATGGTCAATTTACCGCCATTCGGCATCGCCTGACCCGCGTTGATAAACATATTGAAAAGAACCTGTTGAAGTTGGTCTGCGTCAACTTCAAGATCGGGCAAAGACTCCCCACAATGATATTGGATATCAACATCCTGTAAAATTATCTGTTGGGACACCAATGTCAGAGTATGTTCAATAATCCGATTAATTGAATCTCGCTTTTTTTCGGGAAAAGATTCTCTGGCAAACTCCAACAGACCCCGAACAATTTTTGCACACCGACCCGTCTCTGAAACAATCAGTTCAAGATTATCTTTAACCTGCTGTGGCAGATCAGGGGTCTTTGATGACAGCGAGGCAAACATCAAAATTCCAGTCAGAGGATTATTGATTTCATGAGCGACCCCTGCAACCAGTTCTCCCATAGAAGCAAGTTTTGCCGAACGCAGCAACTGACTTTGCATATCTGATATTTCAGCCGTCCGTTGCTCAACTTTATGCTCCAGGGTATTCCCCCATTCTTTCAACTCAATCTGTGCCTGGGTCAGATTGTCGGCCATATCATTAAATGAACGACCTAATTCCCCAATTTCATCCTTAGACGATACTTTCACCCGGGCGGATAGGTCCCCAGCTGAAAGAGCTTGCGTTTTTTCCAGCAATCCATGAATCGGATCGCAAATATATGTTTTGGTTAATAGGTATTGGCAAAGAGAGAGAAGAACCAGCATAACGGTTGTGGAAACAATCACATCGCTATGGTGGGTATGGGCCAGATCAGCCATCTGATCCAGAGAGACAACCATGTCCAGCACCCCGATTTTTTTCTCCTCGGGAGAGTGGGCGTGACAATCTGCCGTGGAACAACTGGGTTCATTATAAATTCCCCGCGTAATACTCAAATACTGGTTCCCAGTATCATCAGAAAAGACTCGGCTGCGTTTATCAACCGGAGCATTAACCAGTGCCCTTGAACCTTTCACATGGCAAAACGAACAACTTTCATCGTCTTCACTCAAAGCAGTTCCAATTTCAATTTTATTGGTTGAAAAACTGACAACCCCTTCCCTACCAAGAATTCGGGCTCTTTGAACACGATGATTTCTACCGATTTCTTCGATCATCAACTGCAGACTTTCGCGGTTGTCCTCTAACATCAGATGGTGCGAGTCGCGTAAAATCATATCTGAAATTGTATCGGCTTCATGGATTGATTTTTCAGCAAAAACCTTCTGCACCTTTTCGATGTGCAAGAATGCAGAAACAAACATAACAACAAGCAAAACGATACTCGTTATTAACGTAAATCTGATTGCCAAACGAATACGCATTTAATGGCTCCTCAATACAAAACTATTTCCACAGCAGGGGACAGCTTACTGAACAAAAGATTTTTTTTAAACCCTTTTAAACCCTCTATTCACGAAATGGGGTAAAACAACCCGTTCAGACAATCATAATTGATACAATCCTGGTTCAAGCTATCAAGTATTCC
>JAOZOH010000320.1 GCA_029933365.1 Desulfuromusa sp.
AATTTAATGAACTATCAGCGGATTATCAGGTAGCAGACAGAACAAGTCAAGCAACCAGCTTCGTCAATTTTTCTCTGTTATGAGTTTTTATCTTGTCTCTATCTGCAGTTATCCACTTTATCCACAGAGTTATCCACAATTCAGTTATTTCGTCCTTCAACCATGGCATATGCCGAATGGTTATGGATTGATTCAAAATTCTCACATTGAATCTTAAACCAGCTGATCTGTTCAACACTGCGCAACTTTTCAGTGACCGCACGCACCATATCTTCGACAAACATGGGATTGTCATAGGCTTGTTCCGTCACCGCCTTTTCATCCTCACGTTTTAGCAGTGCATACACTGGACAGCTGGCACATTCTTCGACCCATTGAATGAGATCCTCTAACCAAATATGCTCAGAGTACCTTATCTGTACGGTCACTATACTGCGTTGATTGTGGGCACCCCGCTCGCTAATCTCCTTGGAACAGGGGCACAGGGATGTCACGGGAATACTTGCCTCAAGGATAAAATCAAAATCTTCAGCCTGTGTACCGAGCATACGGCACTGATATTCCAGCAAACTACGGGCACCAGACACCGGAGCCCGCTTTTCGATGAAATAAGGGAAATCCAGCTCCAGATGTGCCCGGCCCGACCCTAGTCGAGATTTCATTTCCGCCAGAATAGTTTCCATATTCTCAACGCTGATTCCATCATGATAGAGGTTGAGCACCTCTATAAAGCGACTCATATGGGTCCCTTTAAAATGCTCCGGCAGATCAACAAACATGTTAACCCTTGCCACCGTATGCTGTTGCTCACGATACTTGTCCAGCACCACTATCGGATAGCGGATATCTTTCACCCCCACCTTATCAATAGCAATATTACGCGTATCCCGGCTCTGCTGCATATCGGGCATCGATATTGGGTGCAGTTTCTTTTCATCATTCAACATAGGGAACAGGATCCTTCTGGCCAGCATCAGCAAAGCCCTTTAAGCGCAATCGGCAGGAATCACATTGACCACAGGATAAACCTTCCGGGGTGGGATCATAACAGGAATGGGTGAGGCGATAATCGACCCCTAACGCCAGCCCCTGCTGAATGATTTGTCCCTTGGTCAGATTAAGCAGCGGTGCATTAATATGGTAGGGGTTCCCTTCAACACCTGCCTTGGTTGCCAGATTTGCCATCTGTTGAAACGCCTGAATGAATTCGGGGCGACAGTCAGGATAGCCTGAATAATCAAGATCATTAACACCGATATAAATCTCTGTGGCACCAAGAACCTCAGCCCACCCCAGGGCAAATGAGAGAAAAATAGTATTGCGAGCAGGAACATAAGTAATCGGGATTTCACCCTCTGCAGCAGCATGTTTTGGCACATCGATATCTGCCGTCAGGGCACTCCCTCCCATTTTGCGGAGATCAATATCGATCACCATGTGCTCTTTGGCTCCAATCAACGGAGCATATTCACGTGCCTTTTCCAACTCAATCGTATGCCGCTGACCATAGGCAAAACTAAGGGCATACGCCTCAAATCCCTGATCGCGAGCAATCGCCATACAGGTCGTTGAATCAAGCCCACCACTATAAAGTACCACCGCTTTTTTCATGCAAATCCTCTTCAGCATCAAAACCCAACCAAAATACTTTTTTTGCAGGCAGGAAGCATATGCTTAACCTGCAAGGGGGTCAAGACCTGTCCTGAACGCACCACGGCAAATTTGTTCTAACTCGGGCTCACGCATGACACCGAAGAATTTTTCGT
>JAOZOH010000137.1 GCA_029933365.1 Desulfuromusa sp.
CAACGAACATTGCCGAAATGATCTACTTTATGGCAACCGGTGAGATTATCAAACATCACTCACCTGATCGAGTAAAGTAGGTTTCTATTTGGAAATCAAGCATTTGATCGGAGCTGTAGCACTTAACGTTGCACAAACAAATGTGTCGATTGACGCAGAGATTATGGAAAAGAGTGGTTTCTAGGTAGAAACTAGCTGGAGTTATTGATGGCTAAAGTACTACTGGTCGAAGATGAAGATGCTTTGAGGGAGATTGTTACCTTCAATGTGCAGAATGCCGGGCATACAATTGTTGGTACCGATAACGCCAACGATGCCCTGATGCTGCTGGAAGATTTTCTCCCCGACCTGATTCTCCTCGATATCATGTTGCCGGGATTAAAAGGGGATCAGTTTCTGATGTTGATTCGCGCTAACCAGAAATTTGACCAAATCCCGGTGATTATCATTTCGGCCAAGAGCAGTGAAGGGGATATCGTCCGCATCCTTGAAGCGGGTGCCGATGATTATCTGACAAAACCTTTCAGTATGAAGGTTTTGCTCGCCAAAATTATGGTGGTGCTGAAACGGTCACGAATTGATGATGTGGGGGCACTTATCACCTACGCAGGACTTTCTATCGACGAAGCCAAGCACAAGGCTTTTGTCGCCGATCATGAAATTATTCTTACCAACAAAGAGTTCCAGCTATTGCTGTTGTTCATCAAGCATCCCCGCCGCGTATTCACCCGCAACCAATTACTTACAACCATCTGGGGTTATGATGCGGATGTCTATACCCGAACGGTTGACTCCCATATTTCTACGCTGCGAAAAAAACTCGGAGAAGCTGGTCAAATCATCAGATCAATTCCAAAAATCGGCTATAAGGCTGAATAATGCGTTCTTTCGTTAAGGTTTTTCTGGTTCTCTTTATTCCCATCTTTATCGCTTTGGTGTTCACCTTTTATTTTACCCACAGCATGATGCTGACTAATGCCCGCTACGAATTACTGCAGGAGATGAAGAACAAGTGGGTTGTTCTGGCACTGCAAAGTAAAGATCTCGCTTTCTCTACGCCGGAGAGTCATGCCCGCCTGACCGAGATGACCCAGCAGACTTCGTTGCGTATCACCGTTGTTGACCACGGGGGGAGGGTTCTCCTCGACTCACGGGTGCCATTCGATCAAATCGCATCGATGGAAAGTCATAAAGGTCGACCCGAAATCAAGGATGCCATCTATTCTGGTGATGGTTTTGCAACCCGCTTCAGTGATACGACGAATATGCAGATGTTGTATTTCGCCAGAAAGCTCTCCGACAATCGGGTTCTGCGTCTTGCTTATCCGGCAACTTATGTTGAATCGTTACAAAAAAAATTCACAGCACAGGTTGTCTGGGCATTTTTCTGTCTGAGCCTAGTGGTTTTGCTGCTGTCCCTCTACTTTGCCCGCAAGGTTTCACTGCCAGTACAGAAATTGAACTACATCGCCGACAATATTGAGTCGGGCAAAACCAATATTCACTTTCCTCGTTTCAGGGACCCGTCGATGGCCAAAATTGCCGGGCTGATTTACCGAATCTATGCCGGGATGCAAAAGAAGAATCTGGAATTGGCACGCGATCAACAAAAACTCAACCATATCTTTACCAGCATGGATCAAGGGGTTTTGCTACTCGACAAAGAGAATATCATCCTCCATGCTAACCCCTGGTTGAAAAAAAAGTTTGGTATCGATTTCATCCCTGGCATCAGTCTCTACAATGCCATCAACGATATCCATCTGATCAGCTTTTTCAGCGATATTCTGGAGCAGAGCAGGGAGACAACCAGGGTTCCTCTGCATCAGGATATCTTTGATGTCAGCTTGAAACAGATCGAAGATCAAAAACTCCTACTGATCCGCAACGTAACCAAGCAGGTAGAATACGAATCCTTCAAGGCCGAGCTGACCGGAAATATTTCCCACGAGTTGAAAACTCCGCTGGCTCTGATTATGGGTTATGCCGAAACCCTGCGTGACACGCCAGATATTGAGGAAGCAACCAGGCTTCGCTTTCTGGATCATATCTATGGTTCTTCTGTCCGTTTGAACGATCTGATTAACGATATTATCGAGCTGCACAAACTGGAATCGGTAGGAGATACGTTTGTGCTTGAAAAAGCGACGCCTTTGGTTGAGATAGAAGCCGATATCGGATCGCTTTATGCTGAAAACAGTGATAAAAAACTGCTTCTGAAGACGGATCTGAGCGCGGTTGGTATTCTCCCTGAACATTTACAGAGCATCTTGATCAACCTGATCGACAACGCTATTAAATATTCTGAGGGAGAAAGAGTTATTGCGGCAATACAACGGAGCGAAAGAGGATTAATGGTCAGAGTTGATGACCAGGGGCCACCCATTGATATGATTGATCGAGAGCGGATTTTTGAACGTTTCTATACCTGTTCACAGTCACGTAACAAGCAACGTTCCGGTACCGGCCTGGGGCTCTCCATCGTCAAACATATTGCCAACCTTTATAGTGGAACTATACAAGTTGAAACCAATGCTGAAGGTGGAAATTGCTTTATAGTGCAATTGCAGGAAAAACCAATTTCGTCTGAATCCGGGTGACAAATAACCTTCCCGAAAATAATGAACTACCCCACAGCAAGCTACAGGGTATCAACAGCTTGCAACCTTTGCTAATTCACAAAGCAAGCTTCGGGGGAATAAAACCCATTCAAAGATTATTAAAATGGTATTGGCATTCACCGACTTTGCACGCTATAAATGTCTGCATCTTGTCAAAGGAGATCAACCATGCTTGAAGACCTACAAGAGCGTATGACCGAGCTGGAAATTCGCTTCAGCCATCAAACTCAATTACTTGATGAACTTAACGAAGTGCTCACCGATTGTAATCATCGAATTGACCGCTTGAGCAAGGAAAATCAGCGGTTACGGGAAACGGTCAGTACCCTTTCTCCAGCGTTGGAAGAATCACCGGATGAATAGCGTGTCCCTTAGCCCTTCCTTGCGTCGGATTATTCTGGAAGCCTTCATTCTTTGTGTTTTAGCTGCCACGGTTGGATTGAGTCTGAATTTTAAACTTATTTTCAATGCTTTTTCGGGTAAATCTGTTGTTACCGCGGTTACTCCTGGCGCAGGAATTATGGAAGTTGAAACCGATAACACCGACACCCTTGATGTTTTCCCCATACCAGTGGAGCTAGTCGATTTGGATGAGCTTCTTTCTGTCGGGGCTGTGCTGGTTGATGCACGAAGTTTTCACTCCTATCAACAGGAACATCTTGCTGGAGCGGTATCTCTGCCATTTGCCCATTTTGACGATCATGTTGAGGAATTTAAACGACATTTTTCTGCTGATCAGACTCTGATAACTTACTGTAGCGGTTATGGTTGCCCTGATTCGTTTGACTTAGGCGTCCGTCTTATGCAGCAAGGGTATCTGGATGTTCTGGTCTATGAAGGGGGGCTTCCCGAGTGGCAGGATGCCGGGCGTCCACTGGAAGGGGATGGAGAATGACTGTGCTGGGGAAAACAGTTTATCATGTCAGCCGTCTTGGCTTGGCGGCTGTGTTTATCTACGCCGGAGTGGTCAAGGCGAATGATATTGTCGCCTTTGCCGGTCAGATTGCCAATTATCAGATTCTCCCTTATGCCTGGAACTATCTAGTTGCATCTATTCTCCCTTATCTTGAGCTGCTTTGTGGGATATTGCTGTTGCTTAACATGCGGGTTCGTCCTGCTGTGCTGGTTCTGTTTGTCCTTAATGTTATTTTTATGTTCGTTTTGTTCTCTGCCATTATCCGTGGATTTGATATTGACTGTGGTTGTTTTAAACCTGGTTCAACTGATCCAACCAGCCCTTTATCGGCATTGTGGCGTGATTGTGGATTGTTGGTGCTGATGATTACTACCTGGATTCTGCGTGATGCAAAGCACCCTGTGGAGGCAGACTAATGGCTCAAGAAGCATGGCAGCAATCTTTGCAGGATGCGCTGACCTCGGCAGATCAGTTGTCGGATTATTTTGCTTTTGACTCGCGTTCACTTGCGGCGGTTGAGGCGAAATACCCGCTGCGTATCACCCCGTATTATCTGCGACTGATTGAGCAGGTTGGTGACCCGATCTGGAAACAATGCGTTCCTGATCTACACGAGCTTGCCGATGAAGGGGTGCCTGACCCTTTGGCGGAAGAAGAATTCTCACCAGTTCCTGCCATAATTCATCGTTACCCTGACCGAGTTATTTTTTATGTTTCGGGGAGTTGCGCCAGTTATTGTCGGTTTTGCACCCGCAAACGCAAGGTCGGTTGTCCCAGTATGGCACTGAGTTTTCGCGAATTACGTGAAGGTATTGACTATATCGCTGCAAATTCACAAATCCGGGATGTCATTTTTTCTGGTGGTGATCCACTGGTGCTGCCAGATGCTGTGCTGGGGGATTTACTTGCCCGAGTTCATGCTATTCCGCATGTCGAGATTATCCGTATTGGCACGCGGGTTCCAGCCACCCTGCCAGAACGAATTACTGATCGCTTATGCGCCCTGCTGAAGAAATTTCACCCCCTCTATCTGAATACCCACTTCAATCATCCTCGTGAATTGACACAACAGGCTGCTGAAGCTTGCGCTCGATTAGCAGATGCTGGAATTGTGCTGGGGAACCAAACTGTGCTGCTACAAGGAGTCAATGACCAACCGGAAATTATCAGTGAGCTGTTTCGTGGCCTGTTGAAGATGCGAGTGCGTCCCTATTATTTACATCATATGGATTTGACTCGTGGCACGGGGCATTTTAGGACGTCGGTAAACACCGGGTTGAAAATAATCCATTCACTGCGTGGTCCAGTGTCAGGCTTGGCATCACCGCACTATATTATTGACCTCCCTGGAGGAAAAGGGAAGGTGCCACTATTGCCACAATATGTCAAAAGGCGGGGTGATGTTCTGTTGATTCAAACTGCTGATGGTGATGTGGTGGAATATCCAGATTTAGTGGAAAAGAGGAATTGACAGGTCCGTGGATTTTGAACAATGAAGAAAGGAAAAACTGTAATGGCTATTCAACTTAGACCCGTCTATCAAATCAAAGTCACATTAAAAAATATTAGGCCGCCGATTTGGAGACGCTTGCTTATTCCAGCAACAATGAGTTTGATAGAATTACATCGAGTATTGCAACTCAGTATGGGGTGGTTTGATGCTCATCTACACCAGTTTATTGTTGGACGGGAGTATTTCGGTGATCTGGAGTTTGATGATTTTGATACGATGCAAGATGAAACAAAATATACAATCTCTGATTTGTTGCAGTATGAAAAGGATTCACTGATCTATGAGTACGATTTTGGTGATGGCTGGGAGCATGAAGTAGTTCTTGAAAAAATTCTTTCATATAAAAAGGGAATGTTGTTGCCAGTTTGCATTAAGGGTAAACGATCTTGTCCGCCGGAGGATGTAGGCGGTGCTTGGGGGTATCAGGAATTTATTGAAACGATAAGTGATCCAGATGATCCAGAATACGAGGATGTTCTTGAGTGGGTTGGGGGTGAATTTGACCCGGAATATTATGATGAAGCCGCAATTAATCAGATGTTACATGATCATTTTTAGCATTTGGTTGGAAGTAAAGAGTAGCCCACTAAAAAACGAGGATCATTCTATTTTGCTACGAGGTTATTCTCCATGAAGAACTTTCTTGATCCAGAAGAACTGGCGACTTCCCTCGTCGCCTGGGGGGAGGCCAAGGTGCGGCGCTCATCGCTGCAGCTGCTGGTTCTCGGTTTTTTGGCCGGAGCTTATATTGGTTTTGCAGCACATCTGGCGACTGTTGTTGGTACCGGGGATTTTTCCTGGATTGGCATGAAGAAGTTTATGGTTGGCTCTGTTTTCAGTGTTGGACTAATGCTGGTCATTATCCCCGGATCTGAACTCTGGACGGGTAACACCATGATGACCGCAGCTTTTCTGGAAAAGAAAATTTCTTTTACACAGGTGATGCGTAACTGGTTCTGGGTCTATCTGGGTAATCTGTTGGGGTCGGTGTTTCTTGCCTGGATGATTGTCAGCCAGACAGGAATCATGGATGGGGTATTTGGCGGCACCGCTTTGCAGATTGCGTCGGCAAAGGTCAGTCAGGAGTTCGCTGAACATTCCCATAACAGCGCCTATTTTTTTCGTGCGGTAGGGTGTAACTGGCTGGTGTGTCTGGCAGTTTTGCAGGCAATGGCGGCAAAGGATATCGGTGGCAAGGTGCTTGGCATATTTTTCCCTATCATGGCTTTTGTCGCGTCTGGCTTTGAACACGTTGTTGCTAATATGTACTTTATCCCAGCGGGAATTTTTGCCAAAAAATTACCGGGCGCGTGTTCAGCATCCGGGCTTGATCCTGCCGTTATTGATCAGCTGGGCTGGGGTTCCATGTGGCAGAGCAATCTGATTACTGTTACTCTGGGTAATTTTGTTGGCGGGGGACTCTTTGTTGGGGTTGTTTACTGGTGGCTTTATGTGCGGGGGAAAACGGTTCACTAGGGCTCAAAAACGCACAAAGTTATCCGTTTTCTTACCCTTTCTCTTTGTAGAATAAGATGGTCAATATCTGGGTGTGCCACAGCATCAATATATCTCTAAGTCGATCCTCTCCTTTTACTGTGCGGACTTCCGCACAGTAAAAACAGCCTATTCTGGAAAACCGCTCAAATGCTAAACTCCAGCTACTCATCAACAATAGAACACCGTTAGATTACAGTACATTGCACTCGTTTTAAAAATGTCTTCGTTTGGCATATGCTTTGCTACTCATACTATAGCCGAGATATTTGAATAGAACGACTTTTTAACAGGAGGTAACAAATGAAAGATTTACAGAGAAGAAATTTTATTAAAGGTGCTGCTGTTTTGTCAGGGGCAGCAATCTGCGGAGTTGCAACTG
>JAOZOH010000321.1 GCA_029933365.1 Desulfuromusa sp.
ATAAAATCCTGCGATATTGTGATTGCCAATCTCTCCCCGTTTCGTGGTCCTGAACCCGATAGCGGAACAGTGTGGGAAGTCGGGTTTGCTCAAGGGCTAGGTAAGATAGTTATTGGCTATTGTGCTGATCAAAGAGATTTAAAAACCAAAACCCAGGAGATTCTTGGCCTCGCTCCGTCGAGCCATCGGGATCGGCAGAATCTGGAGATAGAAGATTTCGGTCTGACTCATAATCTCATGTATGCGGAGGTCGTTTTGCACCATAGTTTTGAGCAGTGTTTAGAATCCCTCTATTGTCTACCACAACCCCTCTTGGAATAGATCATTCCTATATTTTTATCCTCCCTCCATAGCCCACTTTTACTTTAATTATTGATTCATTTATCACTTTAAGAATGTCTAGAAAAACAAGTGTAATTACGACATCTTCGTCTTTTTTTCTAGAGAGCATTTATTATTCATTAACAATATATAGTGTTTACCTGGTAAAAAAGATACTAGATGTTGTGATTTTGTCTTTAGATGTCGAGAAAGTTATGTTAGCCTCTGCAGCGTGCTTTTTGGTTTTTTCTAGCAGCCAGTTCATTGATAGTCCGACAGGCTGCCAGTCATTTTATTCCTGCTCAGATGGGTGGGGAGGGCTACCATGGTCGAATTTATCCGTAAGCGTGACGGGCGACTGGTTCCGTACGTTGAAGAGAAGATTTCTCAGGCGATTATCAAGGCTGTTCAGTCAGTTGGTGGGACCGATTTTGACCGTGCGGTTGATATTACCCGTCAGGTTGGCGGCATCCTCTCCGTTCTCTACAAAGACGATCGGGTTCCAACGGTTGAAAATGTTCAGGATCTGGTTGAAAAGATCCTGATTGAAAATGGTCACGCGAAAACCGCCAAAGCTTATATTCTTTATCGCAAGCAGCATGAGAGCCTGCGCAAAACCCGTGAATTCATGCGCGAGTCAATTGAATCGATCGATTCTTATCTGGTGCGTGAGGATTGGCGGGTCAATGAGAACGCCAATATGGGGTACTCGCTGCAGGGGTTGAACAATCACATTGCTGCCAATATTACCAGTAACTACTGGCTGAATAAAATTTACCCTGATGATATTGCCGATGCACATCGTAATGGGGAATTTCATATTCACGATCTGGGGATGCTATCAGTTTACTGCTGTGGCTGGGATCTCAAAGATCTGCTGATGAAAGGTTTCACTGGGGCTTACGGCAAAGTTCAGAGCGCTCCGCCAAAACATTTCCGTACCGCCCTCGGGCAGGCAGTTAATTTCTTCTACACTCTGCAGGGTGAGGCGGCCGGAGCTCAGGCTTTCGCCAGCTTTGATACTCTGTTGGCACCGTTTATTGCTTACGATAATTTAAGCTACCCAGAAATTCTGCAGTCAATGCAGGAATTCGTCTTCAATATGAATGTCCCAACCCGGGTCGGTTTCCAGACCCCGTTTACCAATATCACCATGGATATGATGGTCCCCTCTAATATGGCGAAGGAAGCGGTGGTGATTGGTGGTGAATTGCAGGATCGCTGTTACGCTGAATTTCAGGATGAGATGGATCTTCTCAATCGGGCGTTCTGTGAAGTGATGATGGAGGGCGATTCTTCAGGGCGGATCTTCTCCTTCCCGATCCCGACCTATAATATCACCAAGGATCTCGACTGGGAGAGTGACCGCCTTCAGCCGGTGTGGGAAATGACGGCAAAATACGGTATTCCGTATTTCAGTAACTTTGTCAATTCCGA
>JAOZOH010000138.1 GCA_029933365.1 Desulfuromusa sp.
ACTTTTAATCCAATCCATTTTGGCCACTTGCATATTGCGGAAGAGGTTCTGCACAGTTGCAATCTGGAGCAGATCTGGTTTATTCCCACCAGTAAACCTCCCCATAAACAACTTGCAGCTGAGGTCTCCTTTGCCCATCGTTTGGCAATGATAGAAGCGGCTTTGCAGGATTATCCCTTGTTTTATAGCTGTGATATTGAGGGGCGCCGGGGTGGTACAAGCTATTCAGTTGATACTCTGCAGCAGTTGTCCGAAAAATATCCACAGCACGAGTTTTTTTTTATTATGGGACTTGATTCATTTCAGGAAATCGGTCTGTGGAAAGACTATGCGCGCCTGTTTGAATTTGCACATATTGTAGTGGCGGCCAGGCCAGGCTTTGCAGGCTCGATACAAGAGTTACTGCCGGTTGCCATTGCAGACCGCTTCTGCTATGATTCCGACTCGAAAAATCTCCGGTTTGATACAGGATATTCGTTGCTTACAGTCGCACATACCTGCCGTGATATTTCCTCTACAGAAATTCGTCAGCAATTGTCGATGAACCGGAATATTGGGGAGCAGGTTCCGCTGCCCGTAATTGCATATATCAGAGCCCATCAGCTCTATTCCTAGAAAAAAGAAGGTAGTAACTTGCAAGCTAGAGAAATAGCACTATTAGCCGTTGACTATGCACTTGATAAAAAAGGAATTGATCTCAAGCTATTGGATGTCAGGGAACTCTCTTCACTGACAGACTATTTATTGCTGGTTTCGGGACGTTCCGATCGCCAGGTTCAGGCAATAGCTGAAAATATCAGAATAGAATTTAAGCATCAGCATGATACATTACCCCTCGCTATCGAAGGGATGGATAAAGGGCGTTGGGTATTGCTCGATTATGGTGAACTGATGGTTCATGTTTTTCAGCAGCCGGTTCGTGAATTTTATGATCTTGAGGGGTTGTGGAGTGAAGCTCCTGAGGTTGAATTGGCTCAGACTGAAGTTCAGTGAAGCTGCGACTGGTTTGTGTTGGTAAGCTGACAGAAATCTGGCAGCGCGCTGCGGCAGTAGAATATGCCGGGCGGGTACAGCGTTATTTCCCGCTGGATATTGTTGAGCTAAAAGAAGAAAAAGGGGGACGGAAAGGAGATACGGCCGGGCTGCTTAAACGCGAGGGAATGCGGATTGTGGAAAAAATCCCCGATCGAGCCTTTTTAATTGTTCTGGATGAGCGGGGTCGTAATCTGGGGTCAGAGCAGTTGTCCGATCTTTTATCTGGAGAAATGCTCCATGGTGGACGCAATTGGTGCCTGATACTCGGGGGGCCTTATGGACTTGACCCTGCTGTGCGTAACCGGGCTGATTTGATTCTTTCGTTGTCGAAAATGACTTTTACACACCAGATGGCAAGAATTTTATTACTCGAGCAACTGTATCGAAGTTGTACTATTCTGAAAAATGAGCCCTACCATAATCGGTAGGCAGTTTGTGGAGGCGGATTGGCCGATGGAAGAAGTAGAACTGGCAGAGATAAGAGCGCATCTATTACAGATGCGCAGTGAACTTTTGGCTGAGTCTGAACGCGCTTATGCTGCATCCCAGTCCTTGGGTAAAGATGGTGTCCCGGACATAGGTGATATGTCATCAAACAGCTATAATCAGGAAGTGTTGATGAATCTCAGCGAAACACAGCGATCCCGGGTACGCGATATTGACGCGGCTCTGGAACGGATGGACAAGGGGGTTTATGGTCTGTGTGCACGCTGCGAGGAAGAAATTCCTGCACGCCGGCTGGAGGTTCGCCCATTTTCCCGTTATTGTGTTGATTGTAAGACTGAAGTTGAAAAGTTTGGTGAATAAATAACCCTGTAACCCGCATGTTGGGTTAGCCTGGAGATGGTCATGATTCTAATTGCCCTGCTTGTATTAGCTTTTATCGTTTTTGCTGTCGGGTTTCTCTACTTTTGGGGGGTCAACCCCGGTGATATTACCGTTTTTCTGACCAACGATTTAAGCTACACTTTGCCTTCAGCAATTATGCTGGTCTGCGTGCTGCTGATTGGTCTGCTGATTGGTAACGGTCTACACTTTCTTAGTGCTTTTTTCTATTCCTTCCGCAATTGGAAGGGGGGGCGTCGGCTGAAAAAAGCGGAAGAGGTGGGTTCGATTTATCGCAGTGGTGTTGGTCGTTTGCTCTCAGGGGACCTGAAAAAAGCGCGGACTTTGTTGAAAAAATCTCTGGATCGTGATCCCAGCCGGATTGATGTGCATTTGGCTTTGGCCAGTGTAGCTCTACAGGAAGGCAATACGGAAGAGGGTATTGAGCTGCTGCAGAAGGCACGTAAGCTTGATCCAAAAGGGCTTGAAGTTCTGTTTAAGCTGGCAACAACTTATGAAGAAAGTGGTCGGCGTGAAGATGCCATGGGTATCTATAAAGAACTGTTGGCCAGTGAGGCTGATAATCGTAAAGCAATGCGTGCTCTACGTGACATCCAGATGGATCTTGGTAATTGGCAGGATGCTCTGGAGCTACAGAAGAAAATTCTTAAAACATCCAAGTCCGGGGTGAAAGCGGATACGGAAAAACAGATTATGCTGCAATTACGTTACGAGGTTGCCCGCACTAATCTTGAAAATGGTGATCAGGATCAAGCGATTGAAGTCTGTCGGGATATTATCAAACGCGACGCCAACTTCACTCCAGCTCGGGTCACGTTAGGTGATGCGTACCATCAAGCAGGACGTGATGCGGATGCTATCAAAGTATATCAGGATGGCTACAAAACATCGAAACGGAGTGTCTTTCTGGCGCGTTTGGAGGATCTTTATATCAATGCAGAAGATCCAGCTGCACTGCTGTCATTTTATCGTAGCCAGATGCAGGTTGATAGTGAAGATCTGCTGCTTAAACTGTATCTTGGAAGACTCTGTTTGCGCCTGGAGATGGTGGATGAAGCGATGCAACATCTGACTGATCTGGAAACTTCCGGGGTTGATTTTACCAAACTCCATTTATTGTTGGCAGAAGCACAGCGGCGTCGGAATAATATTGATGAGGCCGTGGTTGAATATCAAAAGGCTTTGAGTATTGACAGCCATCTATTGCTGGGGTTTGTCTGTAGTGCTTGTGGTGCCAGATTCACCGAGTGGCACAGCCGCTGTCCAAAATGTAAAGCCTGGGATTCTTTCAGCTTACCGGAACGGAAGCAGATTCAAGAGGCTAAACTATTTGATGGGTCGAAGCTGATTCCACCGAGTGAACAGGGGAAATAAGATGTCGGCAGAGCCAGTTGTACTGGTTATCCTGGATGGTTGGGGGATCAACGAAAGTTGTGATAATAACGCTGCTTGCCAGGCAAATACGCCGATTTTGGATCGCCTCCGCGAAGAATTTCCAATCAGCCGATTAAGTGCTTCGGGTCAGGATGTTGGTTTGCCGGCTGGCCAGATGGGAAACTCAGAAGTCGGGCACATGAATATTGGTGCTGGACGGATTATCTATCAGGATTTGAGCCGGATCAGTTTGGCTATTGAGGATGGCTCATTTTTTGAAAATCAAGTTCTGAAAAGTATCTGTGAGCGCTTGGCAGCTTCTGGTGGCAAGCTACATCTACTTGGTTTGCTTTCAGATGGTGGGGTTCATTCCCACAATACCCATCTCTATGCCTTGGTGCGGTTAGCTCAGCAAATTGGGGTCAAGGACGTTTGCATCCACGCTTTTCTGGATGGCCGGGATACCCCACCCAAAAGTGCTGCCAACTATCTCCAGCAACTCGAAGAGGAACTCACAAAGATTGGCCTTGGTCGAGTCGTGACCATAGCTGGGCGTTTTTGGGCCATGGATCGTGATAACCGCTGGGATCGGGTTGAGAAAGCCTACCTTGCATTGACTGAAGGTATCGGTCAGCATGCAAATTCCTCAGCTGAAGCCATTACCTCTGCCTATGCAGTGGATCAGACTGATGAATTTGTTGAACCTGCGGTTGTGGGTCGGCCAGGAACTATTGATGACGGAGATGGTGTCATCTTCTTTAATTTCCGTTCGGACCGTGCCCGCGAAATAACCCGTGCCTTGGCTCTGAAAGATTTTTCTGGATTTGCTCGGAGTAAAACACCGCAATTGGTCGATTATGTTTGTCTGACCGAATATGATGAAACCTTCAATCTTCCCGTCGCTTTTCCTTCTGCAACATATCCAGATATCCTTGCCGAAGTTGTTTCTCACGCCGGATTTAAACAGTTGCGGATTGCTGAAACCGAAAAATATGCTCATGTCACCTTTTTCTTTAATGGAGGTGTGGAGCAGCCCTGGCCGGGTGAAGATCGGGTTATGATCCCCTCCCCCAAAGATGTTGCGACCTACGATAAGAAGCCCTCAATGAGTGCGGTTGAAGTGACTGACGAAGTGGTTAAACGGGTTGAATCAGGTGAATATCAGCTGATTATCCTGAACTTTGCCAATTGCGATATGGTTGGCCATACGGGGATTTTAACTGCTGCTATTGAGGCGGTAGAGACGGTTGATAGCTGTATGGGAAGAGTCGTTGCTGCTGTTACTGAAGCTGGCGGGAAGTTACTGATTACCGCAGATCACGGTAATTGTGAGCAGATGGTTGATAAGAATGGCCGACCCCATACGGCGCACACCACGAACCCGGTTCAATTTATTTTTGTCGATCCCAGCAGTAAAGGTCAGTTAGTCCATGATGGTATTCTCGCTGATCTGGCGCCAACAATCCTAGAACTTCTGGGGCTCGAAAAACCAGCTGCTATGACGGGGCAATCATTGCTGGATAATTGATTATTTTGTATTGATCTGGGGGGATTTTCAATCATCAAAAAACTTTTATTGTCGCTGTTTAAAGCTTTTTTCCCACCTGCCTGTCCGCTCTGTAGTTGTACTCTTCCTCATGATTATTATGCTGTCTTCTGTGAATCTTGTCTGGATGGATTCAGGCCTCTTCCTGATGCTAAATGTCCGCTCTGTGCTCTCCCTTTTTCTGGAATATACAATAGCTCACACCTGTGTGGTCGGTGCATAAAACAGCCACCAGCCTATGCAAAGGTCTATGCTGTTGGACTTTATGAGCAGTCTTTGCGACATGCTATTCACCAGTTTAAGTTCAATGGCAAGGTAGGATTAGATCGGCCGCTGGGAAAGTTGCTTGAACAGGCAATTGATGCCGATTTGCATATTGATCTGCTGGTACCGGTACCGCTGCAACGTAAACGGTTGCGGCAGAGGAGTTACAATCAAGCTTTATTGCTTGCCCGAGAAGTCGCCAGAATCAGAAAGATGACAGTTGCAAATGACCTGCTGGTTAAAATCCGGGAGACAGAATCGCAACAGGGTTTGTCTGCCAAAGAGAGAGTGAAAAATTTGCAGGGATCATTCAAGTTGCAAAAAAACCTTTCGGGACAAAAAGTTTTACTGATTGATGATGTTATGACCACTGGTGCAACAGTTGCGGCTTGTAGTCGTGTCTTGATCGAGGGTGGTGCAGCTAAAGTTTACGTTGCGGTCATCGGACGGGCGGCCTGACTTTTTCAGTACCGGAAGGTCAAAAAAATACCCTGAGATACAATGTAAGTGCTATAATCAGCCACACTATCGTTTTTAAAGGATATTTTCTTCGGGGGGATCCTATGAACTCGAACTTCCATCGTCTGCTTGCCGAATATCCCATCGAAACCTTGCTGCAAACCATCCCGACCGGTTTGTTTCTGGTTGATACCGACAAAAAAATTGTCTATTGGAACGCTGAAGCAGCGCGGATCACTGGCTATACAACGGACGAGGTAGTCGGGCAACATTGCTCTTTTTTGCATGGTGATCCCTGCCACTTGGAATGTGACCTTTTCTCCGTAACAACCCCAAAGCCAAATATCGGGCTAACCTGTTCATTTCGTCATAAAGATGGTCGAACTATTGCGCTGACCAAAAATGTCGACCTGCTGCGTGATGCTGCTGGCAATGTTATTGGTGGTGTCGAAGCTTTTGTTGATATCTCCCGCCTCAAGGAACTGGAAAATAGCCTCCGCTTTGCAGTAGAGGAACGTACTCGGGAACTCGAAGTAGAGAAGGCGGGTCTCTGGGCTGTTCTTGATGGGATGCTTGATCCCGCTTATATTTGTGATGGCGACTACCGAATCTTTTTTGCCAATCAGGCAATGTTGGATATTATTGGTGACGTTGGCGAAAAACCCTGTTATCAAGCGATCCATCAAAAGGACCAAGTGTGTGATGATTGCCCCTTGCCACAGGTTTTACAGGGGCAAATAGTTCGCCAGGAAAAGACGATATCTGAGACAGGCCGAACCTATGAGATTATCCATTCCCCCTATCCTCTGGCAAAAAGTCCAACCCACAAACTGGCTGTGAGTCGGGATATCACTGAGCGAACAGCAACTAGACGTCAGTTACAGCAGACAAATCGTGAATTGGATGCTTTTGTTTCAACGGTATCGCACGATCTGCGTTCGCCACTCACACCACTGATCGGCTTTGCGGAACTGCTTGAAGAACGATATGGGGAGCAGTTCGATGATATTGGTCGTGAATGTATTGCTGAGATCAAGAAAACCGCAGAAAAAATGAAAGATCTATTGGAGGATTTGCTGACGCTGTCACGGGTTGGACAATTGAAATCTTCAGAGAAACCTCTTAATACCACGGAGATTGCCGAGGATGTTCTCTTGGAACTGGCCGATAAAGTTTTGGAGCATCATGCGAAGGTAAAGATTGACAAACTTCCTGAAGTCAAAATGCCTGAATCGCTGTTGCTCGATCTGTTTAGAAACCTTCTAGGGAATGCCCTGAAATATGCTGCCGAGCATGATCCGCGTATTGAAGTTTCTGGACAACAATTCTCTGACCGGGTGCGTTTTGTTGTTGTTGATCACGGTCCGG
>JAOZOH010000322.1 GCA_029933365.1 Desulfuromusa sp.
GCTAATAGCACTTGCATGCCACTTGTAAACGTGGCATTATGCGCTGCTGTGCTCTGGGGTTATGATCCGTTTTATGGTCAATAAAGGGGATTGTGTCGCAATATTTCATTCTGTTCACCGGGTGATGAAGGCGGAAAAAATTCTCACAGACCAGCAGCGGAAGTCTGGTTACTGCGGGCTGGAAAATATCAACTTTTAGGATGAAACATCCTGTTTTGTCAGAGCTTTTTGCTTGACAACCGGCAACGCTGTTTTTTATATTTATTCTTTTGTGGATTTTATCGGTAGACTGGTATGTTTGACACACTTTCTGACAAGCTTGACTCAGTCTTTAAAAAGCTGCGTGGGCATGGACGTCTGACCGAACAGCATATAAAAGAGACTATGCGGGAGATCCGCCTGGTTCTTCTTGAGGCTGATGTCAACTTTCGTGTCGTTAAAGATTTTGTTGCCAAAGTCAGCGAACGTGCCGTGGGACAGGATGTCCTGAAAAGTCTGACTCCCGCTCAGCAGGTGATTAAAGTTGTTCGCGAAGAGCTTGCTGGCTTGATGGGTGAAGGGGAAGATAATTCTCTCAACCTGGCGGTCAAGCCCCCTGTTCCGCTAATGCTCTGCGGATTGCAGGGTGCTGGTAAAACGACGACCTGCGGCAAGCTGGCATTGAAATTACGTCGTGAAAAGCGTAATCCACTGCTGGTTCCTGCTGATGTTTATCGTCCAGCGGCAATTGCACAGCTTAAAACGCTGGGACGCCAGATTGATATTGAAGTCTTTGATTCTCAGCCAGGGCAGAATCCTGTAGATATCTGTTCTCGCGCACTGAGTTATGCAGAGCTCAACGGTTTCGATACCATCATTCTTGATACTGCTGGGCGGTTACATATCGACTCAGAGTTGATGGGCGAACTCAAGCAGATTGTGGACAAGGTTGCTCCACAAGAAATCTTGTTTGTAGCTGACGCAATGACTGGTCAAGATGCGGTGACCGTTGCTGCAAGTTTTGATGAACAATTACCTCTGACCGGGGTGATTTTGACCAAGCTGGACGGTGACGCTCGTGGTGGCGCTGCTCTTTCAATTCGGGCGGTTACCGGCAAGCCAATCAAGCTGGTTGGTATGGGTGAGAAGCTCGATGCTCTTGAGCAATTTTACCCGGATCGTATGGCTCAGCGCATCCTTGGGATGGGGGACGTTCTCAGCCTGATCGAAAAGGCTCAGGAAGCAGTTAGTGCCGATGATGCTGCGGCAATGGAACAACAGCTGCGTAAGGGTGGTTTTACCCTTGAAACTTTTCTTGAGCAGATGCAGATGGTCAAGAAAATGGGTTCCATTGACTCACTTTTGAAGATGATTCCTGGGGCAGGGAAAGCACTTAAAAAAGCTCAGGGGATGCAATTACCGGAAGATGAGCTGAAAAAAATTGAGGCGATCATCCGTTCGATGACAGCTCAGGAGCGACTGAATCACAAAATTTTAAATGGTTCCCGGCGTTTACGGATTGCCAATGGTAGCGGAACCCGGGTTCAGGATGTCAACCAACTTTTAAAGCGCTTTATCGAAGCGCAAAAAATGATGAAAAAGATGCAGAAAATGGGCCCAAAAGGGCTTAAAGGGATGATGGGCCAAGGTGGTCAACTTCCATTTTGAGCGTAGCAAATAGAGATCGACAGTATTCTGTTCGATATACAGACAACAAAAAAGAAACACCAGGAGGAAAGACAGTATGTCAGTAAAAATCAGACTCGCCCGC
>JAOZOH010000139.1:0-4976 GCA_029933365.1 Desulfuromusa sp.
TGTTACTTCCCCAAGATATCCAAGAATTGAACTTCTTGTTAGAATAAGTACCGGCTTTTTTTTGTCGGGATGACTGAATTTGTACCAACGAATTTCGCCACGTTTCATTTGTCGCACCAGTCTTGTTCCGTTTCCCATACAGAAAACTCGTTGGTAGCTGCCGGATGTTGCTCGTACCCTTGCCGATGTTGATATTCTTGCTGTTCTTGATTATGGCGTACAAGAGCTTCTGCAAGCGCTTTTCGGGTGAAAGCAGAGCGACTTGTGTGAAGTTTTTTTGCAACTTTGTCTACTTTTTTGATGAGTTCCTCATCCAGAGTCATTTGGACTGTTTGCATAGCTGCTCCTTTGTATGTGGATTGTAATAGCTATAGTAATCCGCATAGTGGTTTATGTCAAATCGTCATGATTAATCTGGGGAGTGTTTGAATGGCGCTAGTTTAAGAAATTTTGCAGTAATCTCGGGACTGTCCCCAGCTTCATCGGGGGCTGTCCCAAGAGTTTACGAGCCATGAAACTGTGGTGGTTCGCACCGCAAATACCTGGGACAGCCCCCATGCGGGGACAGTCCCGGATTTGCTGCGTGTATATTTATAGCTATGATAGGCCACATGGATGGGGGTGTCAAATTATCAAGAGGAAATAGTGTGTAAGAGTGCCCACTAATTCTATTAGCTATTTTGCAGGTCAATAGAAAGGTAGAAGCGATCAGGTGAAAAGAAAAAAGCCCGCTGCGAAAGCAGCGGGCTTTTTGATGGTACGGTTGTTAGCTTCTAAAGATCTAGAAGTTTACGAACAGGCCTACACCACCGAGGATTGCAGAATCATCAGACTCATCGTCAATATCAGCATCAATGTACTGAAGTTGTGCTTGCAGGCTGGTATTAGCCATGACAGCATATTTTACAGCAACAGCATAGAAGAGTGCAGAGTCAAGATCGGTGTTATCATCTTCTTCTGGCTCCAAATAAGCAATGGAAGCACCGAAGGAAAGAGCATCATTGGCTTTAGCTTTAAGATAGAGACGAGCACCGATTGCACCAGCGTTGTCTTCAGTGAAATCGAATGGACGATTTACACCAATTTGCTCGTTACTCAGAGAAGTACCGAGATCGAACAATGGGTCATAAGCGTTGAAGTCATTGCCGAGGTAGGTGAACTGAACTTCGTCATCGTCTGCACCTTGAGCATAGTAGAACTCAGCACCAACAGTCATGGCTTCGGAAGCAGCAAAAGCAGCGTCCAGGAAGAACTGAAGGCCCATAGCATCGACATCTGTATCTGCGTCACCAGTGAAATAATCGAGTTCTGCAGCAATTTTAAGAGCTTCCAGGTTGAATGTTACATCAGCGCCAACTAAATAAACTTCTGAATCATAAACGGTTTTAAGTTTAGAGACTTTATCAACACTGCTTGTCTTTGTATCACCACCAAAAAACAGGTTTGATTTGTAATTGTCACCTTTGAACCCTGCGTTAAGGGCAAAGGAATATGAGTCAGAAGTGCTGCCAAAGTCAGCATCATCATTTTGGTCATCAAGTAGCCAGTAAGCAGAAACTGCGACAGGGCCCTTAAAGTCAACGCGGATACCAGCATCCTGAGAGTTGATGGTTTGAGCCAGACCGAAACCGGCGTACTGCTGACCGACGCGGACATGAACATTGCCTTTGGTCAGATCAATATGAGCGCGATCCCACTGCTGTGTGTCGCCCCCGCGTCCTGCACCATATTCGCTGCCGCCGTCGCCCCAAGTTTTCTCGGTGATGTCGGTACGGAAGGTGATGCTGACGCCATCAGCGACAGAAAGTTTGCCGCCGATACGCAGGCGTTGGTCAATCCAGCTGGTGGTGTAATCGTCACCATCATAATCTGTGTACCAACCACGAACACGCATTTGACCGCCCAGGCTGAGCATATCTTCAGCCATTACAGTAACAGGTGCTGCCATTGCTGCAATTGCCAGCAGGACAATCGCAATTTTCAAAAATCTGCTCATTTTTGTTACCTCCTTAGGTAAGTAAAAGTGCCGAATCATTCGGCGTTAGAAAACTTGCTTAACTCTGCTCAATCAAACTTTCATTTAAAGTTGCAGTGTAGATTTAAAGCAGAAACTATGCCAAAAGAAACGGCATTTCATGATGACCTGTAACTACTTGAAATCTAATGTTTTCAATCAATATTTATCGTGCGTCTGAACAACCGTTATCAAGCATTGTTGCTTTACTGCAACAAACAGAGTGTTGGTTCTACCACAAACTCATGAGAGCAAACAATTCATTTTTTTGCATATGGGCGGAAAACATTAAAATTTGCCACCAAGGCACCAAGGCACCAAGAAAATCAAGATCAAAAACAAAACTTAATCGGGTTCGGGTTTAAAACCTATAAAAAGGATTTTGACCTTCTTGGTGTCTCCGTGGCTTGGTGGCTAAAACGGTTTGAGTGTCTTCTCACAAACTCATGAGAGCAAACAATTCATTTTTTTGCATATGGGCTGAAAACATTAATATTGGCCACCAAGGCACTAAGACACCAAGTAAATCAAAAGCTTTAACGCAGAGGCGGAGAGATGCAGAGATGGTCAAAATCAATAAATCTGTTTTTTGGTTTTAAACCCAAAGAAAAGCCTTTCTTCGTGACTTGGTGTCTTGGTGGCTATCTTTTGGTTCTGAAGGTTTTCTCTCTGTACTCAGCGACTCTTTGTTAAAATGTCTTTTCAGGTGTTCTTGTGCCTTGGTAGCTATTTATGTTGCTTGTTCTACTTTCCTGTTTTTTGGTTTTAAACCCAAAGAAAAGCCTTTCTTCGTGACTTGGTGTCTTGGTGGCTATCTTTTGGTTCTGAAGGTTTTCTCTGTGTGCTCAGCGTCTCTTCGTTAAAATGTTTTCGCTCCTCTGTTTTAATTTCCCGCCATCATTTTTTGCAATTCCTGCTGCAAGGTCTCTTTAGGTAGCGGTTCTCCATCCCGGTAAATATTAAAATCTTTGTCTATCAGGACAATCCGAGGGATGAGATAAATATTCAATTTGCTGGCAATTTTTCCTTGATCCATGATGATGACATCTGGATTGTGATGACCACTTTTGCTGAAATTTTTGATAACTGCTTTGGGGCTTTCCTGGATAAAAACCTCAACAAACTTGATCTTATTTTCCACAATAAAGTCATGTAGTTGATTAATTTCTTCAGATTGCTGGCCACAGGTTGGGCACCAGGTGGTTCCAATTTTGAGGAGGATTGGTTGTCCTTTTAAACTGCTGAAATTGAAATTTTCCCCTGTTAATGTTTTTCCGGATAATGCTGGAAAAGGTTCCCCTTTTTGCAGGGCAAAAACGGAAGTAGGAATATTCAACAATGTGATCAGGAGGAAGATGGTGGCAAGTTTCAATTTTAGCATTAACCTTTTTCCTTATTCCTAAATATGCAAAAAATGAACTGTAATTATATTTTTCTGTAGCAATTAGTCAATTTAAAAATCATTAACTGAGGATAAGATATTGTTTTGTTAAGGTTTTATTGAATGTAACAGCGTTATTTTTAATGTGGTGGAGGTTGAAAGGTCTAAAACATAAATGATTGCCACCAAGGCACGGAGACACCAAGAAAATCAGAGTCAAAATCGTTTTTTGTTTTAAACCCCAAAAAACTGTTCTTGGTATTGTGTTTTGATATTCAGGTTTTAAAAAAATAGCCAAAGAAGCTACAAAGATACCAATGCACAAAGAGATGCTTTTCTTTTGGTTTTAAACAAAAAAAACTGATTTCTGGTTTTGGCCCTCTTGGTGTCTCCGTGCCTTGGTGGCAAACCCTTGTTTTAATGTTTTCCTGCCTGGCAGATCTCAGTCAGCACCCCACCTGTGGCTTTGGGATGAAGGAAGGCGATTAAACTATTGTGGGCACCACGGCGGGGTGTTTCATCAATCAGTCGGATCCCTTTTTCTTTCATTTCCGCCAGGGCAACTTCAACGTCAGCAACTTCATAGGCCATATGGTGAATTCCCTCTCCCTTTTTCTCCAGAAATTTGGCAATCGGGGAATCCGCTGAAGTTGGTTCCAGCAGCTCGATCCGGCTTTCACCGATTTGCAAAAAAGCAACTTTCACTTTCTGATTAGCAACTTCTTCTGTCCCCTCAAAGACCATCCCCAATTGATCACGGTAGAAGGGGATGGATGTTTCCAGACTTTTTACGGCGATACCGATGTGGTTGATTTTTTTTAGCACTTTAAAATCTCCTTAAAACATAAATTCTTTTGCCACCAAGTCACGGAGGCACCAAGGAAGTCAAAAGCTAGAAGTCTATTTTTTGTTTTAAAATCCAAAGTAACACCATCCTTTTATGATTTGGTGGCATCTTTGGGCCGTGTTTTAAATGTCCGTCCACTAAAGAGAACAAAAATTTAGGGAAGTCGGCTTATAAGGCTAAGCGTTGGACCCCATTTTTGATCAGTGGTACGTTGAAATTAATGAGCAGGCCTAATTGTTTTTCAGTGAGTCGCATATAACTGAGCAGTTGTGCTTGCCAGACAGGGTTAGATTTCTCAACCGCTTTAAGCTCGCAAATGACGCAGTTTTCAACCAAGAGATCCAGCCGGAATCCTTCGTCAAAAGTTAGGTTGTCGTAGGTGATTGGGACTGCCACCTGGCGCTCGGCTATAAATCCTCGTTTTTGAATTTCGTGACAGAGGCAAATTTCATAAACACGTTCCAGCAGCCCCGGACCAAGGGTTCGATGCACCTGATATGCTGCGTCCACGATTGCTGTAGCAACAGAGTCCTCTTTGCTTCTGAAATTATTCAAATTCCCCTCCTGGATAACAGTTTCTATCAAGACATCAAATTATCAAGAAAATCTAAAGTGAAGGTAAATGGTTTTTTGGTTTAAAACCATAAAAAGGATTTTGACCTTCTTGGTGCCTCCGTGGCTTGGTGGCAAAATGGTTTTAGTGTCTCCTCCCAAACTCATGAGAGCAAACAATT
>JAOZOH010000139.1:5076-6801 GCA_029933365.1 Desulfuromusa sp.
CTTGGTGGCAAAATGGTTTTAGTGTCTCCTCCCAAACTCATGAGAGCAAACAATTTATTTTTTTGCATATAGGCTGAAAACATTAAAATTGGCCACCAAGACACCAAGGCACCAAGGAAATCGAGATCAAAAACAAAACTTAATCGGATTCTGGTTTAAAACCATAAAAAGGATTTTGACCTTCTTGGTGCCTCCGTGTCTTGGTGGCAAAATGGTTTTAGTGTCTCCTCCCAAACTCATGAGAGCAAACAATTTATTTTTTTGCATATAGGCTGAAAACATTAAAATTGGCCACCAAGACACCAAGGCACCAAGGAAATCGAGATCAAAAACAAAACTTAATCGGATTCTGGTTTAAAACCATAAAAAGGATTTTGACCTTCTTGGTGTCTCCGTGCCTTGGTGGCAAAATGGTTTTAGTGTCTTCTAAATGCCCCCAATAATCTTCTCGCAGCAGCTCCGGGTGATGTTGTCCCTTGGCTGATACCGGCTTGAACTTGTTCAAGCATTGCAGCGACATTTTTATCGCGTAGAAACAGATCTTTTAGATCATCCATCACCAGTGTCCACATCCAGTCAGTGGCCTGGAGGCGGCGTTTGCTTGCAAATTCATCGGAGCGCTTCATTACGGTAACAAAATCGAGAATGGTCTGCCAGACTTCCTCAATCCCTTGTTTGTGCAGAGCGCTACAGAGCAGAGCGGGAACTTGCCAATTGAGACTTTTGGGTTTGAGCAGATGGAGGGCGTTTTCATATTGCTGTCTTGCCAGTTCTGCGCGGGGGCGGTTTTCCCCTTCGGCCTTATTGATCAGAATGGCATCGGCAATTTCCATCACCCCTTTTTTGATTCCCTGCAGCTCGTCTCCGGCGTTCGAAAGTTGCAACAGCAGAAAAAAATCAACCATGGAGGCAACAGTGATTTCTGACTGACCAACGCCGACGGTTTCAACAACAATGAGATCATAACCAGCGGCTTCACAGAGGAGCATCGTCTCGCGGGTTTTGCGGGCTACGCCGCCAAGGGTTTTACCTGCAGGGGAGGGGCGGATAAAAGCATTTTTCTCGCGAGCCAGTTCTTCCATGCGGGTTTTATCCCCCAGGATTGACCCACCGGAGAGTTGCGATGACGGATCAACGGCAAGAATAGCTATCTTATGCCCCTGCTCCAGAAGATTCATCCCCAAGGCTTCAATAAAGGTGCTTTTACCTACGCCGGGAACCCCGGAAATACCGATGCGGATGGAATTGCCTGAATCAGGGAGAAGATTGTCGAGTAAGTCTGCTGCCTCTTGAGAATGGTCAGGGCTGTGACTTTCAATCAGGGTGATGGCTTTAGCGAGGGAGCGAACGTTGCCGGAGCGCACGCTATCTGCGAGTTGTTGAATTTTAGACAAAATCTTAAACCTTGAGATTGCCACCAAGGCACTAAGACACCAAGTAAATCAAAAGCTTTAACGCAGAGGCGGAGAGATGCAGAGATGGTCAAAATCTAAAAGTCTATTTTTTGGTCTTAAACCCAAAGAAAAGCCTTTCTTCGTGACTTGGTGTCTTGGTGGCTATCTTTTGATTCTGAAGGTTTTCTCTGTGTACTCAGTGTCTCTCCATTAAAATGTCTTTTCAGGTGTCCTTGTGCTTTGGTAGCTATTTATGTTGCTTGTTCTACTTTCCTGTTTTTTGGTCTTAAACCCAAAGAAAAGCCTTTCTTCGTGACTTGGTGTCTTGGTG
>JAOZOH010000323.1 GCA_029933365.1 Desulfuromusa sp.
TGGGTGACAAGGCACATGCCGAACATATCTCTGGCATATTGTTTGACTTCATCGGCAGTCTTGGCAATTTTAACTCCACCACCTTTGCCGCGTCCTCCGGCATGGATCTGTGCTTTAACTGCCCAGGGGCCGTCACCAAGTCGTTTTGCCCAGTCGCGGGCCGAGTTACTGTTGTAGACTACGTGCCCTTCTGGAACCGGCACACCGAAGTGGCGCAGAATCGCTTTAGCTTGATACTCGTGAATGTTCATTGCGTCCTCACATGGTTAGAAATAAAGACGGGGTTCGTAACTTTCTGAATCCCGAAAAAGGAAAAAATTGTACTTAAAAACCGCACTCTTAAGCGTATACTCGCGTTGCGAAACATTGTCAAGTGGTCAGACCACCGGCAGAGAATTTTTTCTCTATAAATCTTTATTATAGAAATTGTTATCGAATCTTTTGGCTGATATCGACTTATAAAAAAACGGGTGAAAATGTAATTATTTCACCCGTTTAAAGATATTTATATTGAAATGGTTGTTTTTATTTCGTTTTTTCCCAATCAGCCAGAAATTTTTCAATCCCGATATCGGTCAGCGGATGTTTTGCCAACTGGGTCATCACCCCGTAGGGGATGGTGCAAATGTCAGCACCAATCAGCCCGGCATTGAGAACATGCATCGGTGAGCGAACTGAGGCAACGATGATTTCAGTGGTATAGCCATAGTTATCAAAAATGGTGCGGATCTCTTCAACCCCTGCCATCCCCTCGTGGCTGATATCGTCAAGGCGACCGACAAATGGTGAAACATAGGTTGCACCGGCTTTTGCCGCTAGCAGCGCCTGTAGGGAAGAAAATATCAGCGTGACATTGGTTTTAATCCCTTCGGCACTGAATTGTTTGGTTGCTTTCAGCCCTTCGGTGGTCATTGGTACTTTGATGACGATATTTTTGTGGATTTTGACCAGTTCACGTCCCTCTTTCAGCATCCCTTCAGCATCCAGTGCGATCACTTCTGCCGAAATAGGCCCATCAACAATATCGGTAATCTCTTTAATAACCTCTTCAAAATTACGACCACTTTTAGCGATCAGGGAAGGATTGGTGGTGACTCCGTCAACCAGGCCAAGGTCGTGAGCGGCGCGGATTTCATTAACTTCTGCAGTATCGATAAAAAATTTCATCTAAGAACTCCTCTATGTGGTGTTGTCCAATTATTTTTCTTGAGATTTTTTATATTCTTTCAGGCATTTTTTTGAGCAAAAACAATGTTGCTGGCCATTAATAGTCGCTTTAATCGCATCGCTGACCGGGAGATAGGTTCCACACTGTGGATCTTCTACCATCGGCTCCCCTTCTTTGCTTTGACTTTTAGGGCGCTGAGATTTTATCGAATTCAGCAGGCCGGAAACGATCGAATAGATGATAAAGCCAGATAAAATGAGCAGTAACAGTCTAATCATAATATTACCATATTTTGTTTAATTGAGTGATGCCAACTGCGGTTGGCAGTGCTTGAAGTAGCTGGTTAATTGTTGTTTTTAACACCGGGTGAAGCAGCTCTGGCGCAAGATCATTCAGCGGCAACAGAACAAAATGGCGTTGGTGTAAGCGTGGATGAGGGAGGGTTAAAAGGGGAACATCCATAACCAGATCCGCAACGAGGAGTATATCAATATCCAGGGTTCGTGGCCCCCAATGGAGATTTCGAGATCGTCCGGCAGCCGCTTCTATTTT
>JAOZOH010000140.1 GCA_029933365.1 Desulfuromusa sp.
GTATATCCTCTGTCACTGCGAAAAATAGCCCGTGCCCGGCCACTTGGGATCAATAGTCGGTCGTTCTAAAGACATTAACCGTGTGATTTCACTGAATTAATTGCTAAAATATGCTATATTGTTTTGCAAGAAAAGTATCAATAAACCCCTATTTTCTGGCAAAACTATGCGACCAAAGAAACCCCAAAAATAGCCTCAGGATCAACTATTTCAGATCCGCTTGGATGTTGTTTGTGACCCAGCGAACTCCTTAGTCAAATTAGCAGATCGGATTGACTGGGACAAACTGGATGATCAGTTTGCGGTTCTCTACTCCGCAGAAGGTCGACCCGCCATTGCAACCCGAATGATGGTTGGTTTGACACTGCTACAGAGTCCGTACAGCTTAAGCGAAGATGACGTGGTTAATCGCTGGCCTGAAAATCCCTACTGGCAATACTTGAAATACACTTGGGAATCAGCTTGGCATGAAGTGATTACTTGCATATTGCTCAAACTTCAAGGACTGCTAGGCCAACGCCCTGATGGCAGCTATCGGCTACAACCTTCGCTTGATCCTGAGGGTATTGAGTATCTTGTGCCAAATTTTAAAAGAGTTGTTTGCTGACCTGATGAACGATAACCATCAGACCGATAATCTAATACTGGCTTAGCCTGAAATGTGGGCTTTTAACCGATCGACTCAATAATGGGTTGGCCTATACCCCCAACAGCTGTTGCTGCATCCGTGCGGTACGCGGAAGCCTAACCACGAGAAAGTTTTTTAAAACTTACTACTTTTGCAAATGAGGCCAGACCGATCCGAAATCCACTTTCATAAGTGAAATCCTGATTTTTGAAATGCCGAATATGTACAATTTGTCCCTAGATGAAGCAAGACCACATTCTAGGACAACATGAAAAAACAGCCCAACTATTTAAAATCAGGTTGAGCCGTTTTTGTCTTGTGGTTGTTGTTTTTAGTCCAATCAGTTTTTGCCATCATCCAGAACCTGCCGAATTATTTGTAGTAATGTTGGTACCTCCAATGGTTTCAGGCAGAACGCACTTATGCCCAGCTGCTTGGCTTCCTCTTCGTCAATTTTTGTAGAATATCCGGTACAGAGGATGGTTGCCAGGTCGGGTCTGATAGCGAGTAGCTTCTTGATCAACTCCTTACCACTGAGATCGGGCATGGTTTGGTCAGAGATCACCAGATCAAAGTAATCAGGATTGGACTCGAACAGTTTCAAGGATTTGATGCTGCTGCTCATTGTGCTGACCTCATAGCCATGCTCCCTGAGCATTTGACTCAATGTATCGGCCAGCACTTCTTCATCATCGAGGAATAGGATCTTTTCGGTTCCTGTAGGTAGAGGGGCAATGGTCTGATCGCGTTCTTCCCCTCGTCTTTCGGAAACAGGAAAATAAAGTTCAAAGGTGGTTCCTAGATCAAGTTCACTTACAACTTTTATCAAGCCATTATGCTGATCAACAATTCCCTGCACAGTTGCCAGCCCCATCCCAGTCCCTACGCCGACTTCCTTGGTGGTAAAAAATGGATCAAAAATCTTCTTCCGGGTTTTTTCTGTCATGCCTGAGCCGGTATCCTGAACACTGATTTTTGCATAAATCCCTGCGGAACAAGAGTATTGATGAGGGATATCTTTTTGTTTCAATTCAACGACTTCAAGAGAGATGGTCAAGTCACCACATTCGTCCATGGCGTGGATAGCATTATTGGCCAGGTTGATCAGTACTTCCTGAAGTTGGGAAGCATCGGCGTTGACAGTAACATCAGAACTATGGGTCTGTTGCAGATTGACTGTACTGGGGAGGGTGGAGCGGAGTAGGTTGACAGTCTCGTTGATAATCGAGGGTAAAAGGACAGGAACTTTTTCATGTTCGGTATTCCGACTGTAGGTTTGAATTTGTTGTATCAAGTCACGGGCTCTTATGGCTGCTGTTTTTATATTTTTTAGTAACTTCAGGAAATCGGTGCCCTGTACTTGTTTTAACTGTGCCAGCTCAACATTGCCAAGAATGATAGCCAATACATTGTTGAAGTTGTGAGCCATCCCCCCTGCCATAACGCCAATCGCCTCCATTTTGTGTTTCTGGTGGAGTTGGGTTTCAAGCTCAAGGCGATTTTTCTCAGCTTCCTTCCGCTCGGTAATATCCAATGCGGTAAAAGTAACCCCTTGGGATAGGTCTTGTAGATCAAGTGGGGTTGAGCTGAGCAAAACATCAATCAAAGTACCGTCTTTTTTCTGCAGAACTGTTTCAACAGTACCAGTTCCTCTTTCTTGAATCTGTTTATATTTTTCCTTGCCGACCCATTCAAATTCAGCATCGCTTGGATAAACCATCCTTGAGTCACTTCCAACCAACTCCGCTTCAGAGTAACCAACCATCTTGGCAAAACGGTCATTAGCAAATTTGATTTTGCGATCTACCACAACCCCAATTCCCGTTGGGGCAGCCCTAAAAATACTGCTTAACTTGTTAAGACCATCCTGCAAATCTATTTCGGTCTGTTTCCGTACCGCAATATCCCGTAGCGCAGAAACCTGGAAAGAGTCTTTTTCTCCAGAGATGTCCCGTGATTCGATTTCTACTGGAAAAAAGGTACCATCTTTTTTCCTGCCAATAACCTCATAGGGACCTGCAATAGTCTTGACAAAATTTTCCTTTACTAGAGGTCGATACTCACACGGAACCAATAACTCGATCATATCCTGTCCAGTCAGTTCCTCCCTTGAATAGCCAAACATTTTAGCAAGCGACTCATTTGCATCAATCGCTATCCCTTTATTGTGAATCAAGATCCCTTCGTAGGTGACGCTTGCAAGTCTCTTAAATCGTTCTTCGCTCTTTTTAAGTGATTCCTCGGCTTGTTTGCGTTCAGTGATGTCACGATTATTACCACGTCTGCCGACATAATCACCCTGATCATTGTAAACTGGGATACAACTATGTACCAGCCAACGATCTTCTCCATTCTTGGTTGTAATAGGAAGCTCCATAGAAAAGTGAGATATTCCATCATCACAAAAATGGTTTTGTAATTTTTCTGCATATCCTGGTTTAACAATGTCACACAACAGGTTAGAGTTGCCCATGAACTCTTCAACCTTGTAACCGGTTAACCTTTCACATGCCGGAGAGACGTAGAGATATTCCCCGTTTGACCCCCTCCAGTATTCCCAGTCGTGGGTGTGGTTGGCGAGTAATTTGAATTTATTCTCGCTGTCTCGCAAGGCTTTTTCTGCCTGTATACGCTCAGTGATATCCTGCCCAATACAAAGGACCCCGATGACATTTCCATCGATATCTGTCAGAGTTTTATTAAACCACTCAACCTGAATTTCTTGTCTATTTTTTGCCAAAATAGGATTGATTTGTCCATTGACTTCGATATTGGCAATAGATTTTTTAAATAAGGCACGCAGTTCAGAATGGTCATCCTTTGGTAGGAATGTATCGAACCAATCCTTACCCTCGACCTCGGGTTGTTTGTACCCGGTAATTGCTTCCATGTAGGGGTTGATTTGTGCAATTCGCCCTTCGGTATCCAACACCAATACGATGCTTTGTGCGGTATCGATAAGGCTCTTGGAAAAATCCCGCTCTTTGCGCAGTAATTCTTCCTCCGCTTTGTGATGAGAAATATCAACATGTAACCCGATAAAGCGAGTCGGCTTACCATCTGGATCACGTTCAGTGATTTCACCTCGCCCGAGAATCCACATCCAGTCACCACTTTTGGTCTTGAATCTGAACTCAACTGCAAAGGTTTCTATTTCACCAGAAAAATATTGCCGAGTCACCTCTTCAGCTGAAGCAACATCTTCAGGGTGAGTACGCTTTTTCCACTCATCGTAATGGTGTGGAAACTCATATGGTTCGTATCCAGCAATCAGATAATAATTGGGACCAAAATAGATCTTACCTTCTGCAATATTCCAATCCCAAAAACCTGATTTTGCTCCTTTAAGAGCCAGAGAAAGGCGGAGGGCTTGTTGTTCAAAAGTAGGCATAGGTAAAAACTCCAGAGTAATAGATTAAACCGTGTGTGATGACAGGTAACACGGTATGTAGTTCGCAGGTAGTGCTACTTAAAGTTACGTTGATCAGAGTATTTAGTTTTTTTCGACATTCCCCTTTAGGGGTGAATAGGTGGGGTAATGGAGTCCCCCCAGTTGGGGATTTTCGATAATTGAAACTGGCCCTAAAATCTCTGTCGCTATTTCTTCACTGGTCTCGCCAAGTTTGATAGTAACACCTTCTTTCAGAGCTCCCAATACGTTTATTTTTGGATTTGCTGTCGGATGTTCATCGACTGCAAAGGTGAGCAACTCATCGGCCACTTCTTCTCGGTCTGCGTCTAGATTGACCTGCCTCTGGGTGAGTATTCCAATCCGTAATTCGATTGCTTCCCGGAGCGCTTTGCGTTGAATAGTGAGGGGCTTCTTGTTCAGGGTCGTCAGGCTTGTACCTATTCTTTTGATTTGATCGACCAGGCTCTTTAGTCGACTGCGCAGATATTGGAGTTGATCTGTTTCGGGGAAATAGACTCCGGAGGTGACGCTGGTTTTTGCTCCGGCACGGGCACCAAGAATTTTTGCCTCAATTCCTTCGAGTGCAATGAGTTCTCCTCCGGTTACCATCCCTTTGGGGATATTGATGCTGCCGGTTGCTTTTATCACCGAGTTACGGAGTTCGTGGGAAATATTGACATCACCCCAGCATTCAACTGTGACCTGGTTCAGGTAGCGGACTTGCAGGCTACCCTTACAGATGATTTTACCCGTTCCCATGCCAGCCATGGTGCCAATCGTTACCGGGCCACCAGAGTTGATTTGGCAGACACCCACGGCACCAGTGATGCTGATCCCTTTAGTTGCGGTGATGTTGAAATCGTCCAGGACATCCCCTTTAATATTGACAAAGCCATTGAAAGTGATATGGCCGATGTTCAAATCGACATTACCATTGACGACAAATTCTTCGGCAATAGAGATGACGTTATTTTCAAATATGGTCCGTCCTGCCTGTTCTGCTATGGCTTGAGTTCCGTCATCACTGATTCGGACTCCAGCGCCGGCGATAACCCCGTTGGGCGTGCCAAGTTTCGGAGGAACAATCTCGCCGGTTATGGTTTCCCCTGGCGTTCCTTCTGTCGGTAGGTAGATATTGCCAATTTGTTGCCCCGGTTCAACATTGGAAAAACTCTGCACCGATTTAAAATCGACCCGACCAGAGGCATCTACCAGCAGATCGGTTTTCTCTTTTCCGGTTGCGACAATCAGTTCAAACCAGCCATCCTCGCCATGTGTCGGTCTAGATCCTGAGGCGAGGAGAAAATTTTCCGGATTCTCACCCTGTGCGGCTTCAGAGCAGAATATAGCTACCTGCTCAAGGTCAATGGCTTTGGTTATTTCGTGTTTGCGTAATATCGAAATAAGCTCAGTCGGTGAGATACTGTTATCTGCATCATCGACGCTGATAGTGGCACGGCATTCCAGCCCACTGTTATGTGCTTCAAGACTTAATCGGTAAGCATCGTTGACATACTCCCCAATCTTCTTGATACCGATATTAACGGCCTGACTGGCTGTAGTCATGTTTCCTCTGACAAGCAGTCCGCCCTGGGGCTTACATGGACGGGACGGTGTTTATTCCAACTCAAACGTTCATTCGTATCCACAGGATTGTTATACAAGAATATCGCTTGAAGCCAAACGAGCCTGTGCCATCAACCCGCTGATTGTTGTCATCGTTTCCTTTGAGGATAGAACCTTGCCAAGATTTTTCTCGAACTCTTCCTGATCTTGACTTTTATATTCACTGGTTCCTTGCTCATCATATAAATTTGCAGGATAAAGCTTGAAGTCGTGGGTCAAACGGAAAATGCGCTGCTTATGGTTCATGGAGGGGAAAACAATGTAGATATCGTAATTGAATATGGTACCACTATGCTTCCGCTCAATTTTTAGTTCTAACGCCCCCTTGCTCATTTCCCCCAAAAACTTCCCTTGCTCTTCAATAATTTCATGAGGTGGTCGAACCTCAGCCATGTCATCAATGTCGCCCCACATATTTTTTACGGTCATTTTTTAACCTCCGATCTTTGTTGTGCAACGGTTAAGAAATAAAAAAGCCCCACTTCACACCGAAGAGGGGCTTTTGAACTAATTCTTCGGTAACCCGGCTATCCTCGAAGGACCCGTGGCTTTGCGTCTCCGGATTACTCCGGGTTTGCTATTATCGGAAACATTTATTTTTTCTAAGTTTGATCGTTGTCTGAAATAAAATCAAGGAAATTAATAAAAAAAGAAATTTGCTCCTACGCCTTGCAACTAAAAGGGAAAATACTTTTATAAATATCCAGTAACGTAGCTCTATTGTTGATCACGCCATTCTCAAATCTTTGTAATTTTGAAGGTTTTCGGGGGTAGAAAAACTTTTGTACTCATCCGTTTTTAAATGTTCTATCAAAAGGGGTTCGCATATGTCCTTAGGACTTTTGAGCGGGATATGCACCAAGTCTCAAGACGTTCAATATTTATAGACGGTGTTGGCAAAAATAGTATGATTTGCAAGGGGGGGATGGTTTTTTACGAAGGACATTGTGAGGTAGAAAAATCCAGATGGATGGATTTTAAAAGATATGTCGGTAAATGTCGGTAAAACGCAACAAAAAAGGCCAGTCGAAGCGACTGGCCTTTTTCTATAACTACCTGATATTATTTGTAAAAATGGTCGGAGCGAGAGGATTC
>JAOZOH010000141.1 GCA_029933365.1 Desulfuromusa sp.
TCGTTTCTGTCCAGAAACCGCCCTTTCCCGCAATCTCTGCGTCAATCTGCACATTTGTTTGTGCGGCATAAAGAACTACGCCTCCGCTCAACTACTTGGGGTCCTTGACCTTGCGAAAAATAGCTGATTTTTGAATCAGAAACGTACGTTGTTTAATTCGGAGATATAGCCGCTTAGCTTTGCTGAGAACCACTTAGCACAGAAATCTTTGCACCGTTGGTGAAAAATCACTATGCTGCTCTAAAATAGTATTTTGTGAGGATTCTCTATGTACCTGGTGTTTGAACTTCTTCAGCAGACAGCGGTTATTATCGTTATCGCTTACCTGTTCAGCAAATCTCCGGTGATGAATTATCTGACTGGGGATCGGCTGCAGCGGCGAGAATTGCTGGTTCTATATGTTGTGTTTTCCCTGTTTTCAATTCTGGGAACCTACACGGGTTTGCCGATTCAGGGTGCAATTGCCAATACCCGAGCGATTGGTGCGGTGCTCTCAGGTTTGATTGGTGGCCCGGTGTTGGGGGTGGCCGTCGGAGTGACTGCTGGAATACATCGTTTTTCTCTCGGCGGATTTACCGATTTTGCCTGCGGAATTTCGACGACGGTTGAAGGGTTGATTGGGGGACTGGTTCACCTCTATCTGCTGCGCCGAAAACAGCCGGAGAACCTTTTTCATCCATTTGTGGCATTTTCTGCAACTCTGGTTGCTGAAGCACTACAAATGCTCATTATTCTCGCTATCGCACGCCCTTTCAGTGATGCTGTTGCACTGGTTGAAGTGATTGCCGTGCCGATGATTTGTGCAAACTCTGTTGGTGCTGCGCTCTTTATTAGTATGGTGCGGGATCAGAAAAGGGTGCGGGACAAAGTTGGAGCCATGTTCTCAGCCAAGGCCTTTACGGTTGCGGACCGAACCTTAGGAATTCTCAGTCGAGGGTTCAGCGCTGAAACGGCTCGGGAAATGGCTGAAATTATCCGACAGGAAACCGGAGTCGGGGCCGTTGCTATTACTGATCGTGAGAAAATTCTGGCTTTTTCGGGAGTTGGAGATGATCATCATCGAGCCGGTAATCCGGTTGTCACCAAGTGGTCAAAGCAGGCTCTGCGGGAAAATAAGGTTGTTTTTGCCAATGGTTATGATGATCATTTCCAATGTCCAATTTCCAATCATTGCCCCCTTGGTTCGGCATTGGTGGTTCCGCTTCAGGTGGATCAGGAGGTGGTTGGTACTATCAGTCTCTACGAACCAAAGACCAAACTATTTTTGAATATCAATCGTTCATTTGGTGAAGGGTTAGCGACCCTTTATTCCCATCAGTTGTTACGTTCCCGTTTTGAAGAGCAAAAATCGTTGTTGATTCAATCGGAACTGAAACTGCTTCAGGCTCAGGTTAATCCACATTTTTTGTTCAATGCTTTGAATACCATTATGGCGATCGTCCGCAACGATGCGGATCGGGCTCGGGAACTATTGTTGCAATTATCCAATTTTTTTCGCACAAATCTGCAACGTAAAAGTGATATTGTTACCTTGGAGCAAGAACTAGCGCACATCAGCGCTTACCTTGAAATTGAGAAAGCCCGTTTTGGTGAGCGTTTGACGGTTAATCAAGAAATTGATCCCGATCTGTTAAATTTACAGATACCGGTTTTTACTTTGCAGCCTTTGATCGAGAATGCCATTAAACATGGAATAGCTGACTTGTTGGATCATGGGCAGATCTTGGTGAGAGTTTACCGACAACAGGAAATAATTTATATTGAAGTGGAAGATAATGCTGGAAGCTACTGCGAACAACTTGATACCCAAGGGTTGGGGATGCGGTTGGTCGACCAACGGATAAAAAATATCTATGGCAGTGAATTTGGCCTGACGGTTGATTGTGAACCACAGCAAAAAACCCTGGTCCAGGTCAAGTTGCCATTGAGTCAAGAGCTGGTAAATGATTCGTGCGTTAATCATTGATGACGAACAACATGCGCGGGAGGAACTGGAACTTCTTGTTGCAGAGACGGGAGCCTTTGAGCTACTCGGCAGTTGCGCTAACGCTATTGATGCACTGCGGAAAATTCGCACTGAAAAGCCCGAATTGCTATTTTTAGATATTGAAATGCCAGCACTTAATGGATTTGAACTGTTGGCAATGATAGAAGATGAGCTGATGCCACATGTTGTTTTTGTTACGGCTTATAACCAACATGCTCTGAAAGCATTCGAAGAAAAAACTCTCGATTACCTGTTGAAACCCGTATCTCCAGAGCGTTTATTGAAAACCGTCAACAAAGTTAGAGAAAGTATCCGCCGGGGAGAACCACCGCAATATCAGATAGAACCTTTACGCCATATTCCTTGCCAGTTTACTAACCGGGTCAAGCTGATTCCTTCGATCGATATCGAATATGTCTTCTCAAATTTAACCGGAATTCACATTGTTACCGAAGAGGGACAGTTTTTTACCGAGTTGACCCTGAGGGTTTTGGAAGAACGCACCCTATTACTGCGCTGCCAACGACAGTATCTGGTGAATCCTGAGAGTATTGATGAAATAAAATTACAGGAGAATGGCTCAGCTGAGATCAAAACTCGTTTGGGAACTACTTTGCCGGTCAGCCGACGCTACTTGCGCCAGTTGAAAGTTCACTTGAAGCTTTGAGCTGTCTACCACTTAACGGCCTTATATGACCGCTGACTGACTCCCTTCTTGGTGTGTCTTAGCTCTCTGGTTTAAATTTACGAGGTTGATCATGGGGGTAATATCATTTCTTTATTGACAATGAGCCGTAAACTGGGGTGGTATTCAGAATCTATAACTAAAAAAGTATAGATATCCGAGTCGCCCCGTAAACTATTCTATCTGAATGGAGGAAAAACATGAAAAAGTCTGTATTCCGTATGTCAGTTTGTTTTCTGGCTGTCTTTTCACTGCTGATGGTTGGAACTTTTGCCCCACAGGCAGAAGCTGCTCCAAAATATCGCTGGAAGCTGGCTATGACTTGGCCAACTAACTTCCCGGTTTTTGGCGATGCTGTTATTAAAATGGCTGACATGGTCAAAGAAATGTCAAACGGTGAAATGGAAATCCGTATTGATTCCAAGAACAAGCACAAAGCTCCCCTCGGAATTCTTGATATGGTCAAAGCTGGTCAGTACGAGATGGGTCACTCTGCATCTTACTACTGGAAAGGTAAAGACAAGAATACTCTGTTTTTCACCACCATGCCCTTCGGTATGATTGCTCCTGAGCAGTATGCTTGGTTCTACTATGGCGGCGGTATGGAGCTGATGAAAGAAGTTTATGATCGCCATGGTGTTTATTCCTACCCAGGCGGTAATACCGGCAACCAAATGGGTGGTTGGTTCCAGAAAGAGATCAAGAGTCTGGACGATTTCAAAGGTCTGAAGATGCGGATTCCCGGGTTTGCCGGTGAAGTTCTCTCCAAGCTTGGCGTTGTTGTTACCAACATCCCTGCTGGTGAGCTTTACACCGCTCTTGACCGTGGTACCATCGATGCTCTGGAGTGGGTTGGTCCTTCTCTTGACCTGAACATGGGTTTCCACAAGATTGCACCTTTCTATTACACTGGTTGGCATGAGCCTGCAACCGAACTGCAGTTCATGGTTAACTCGAAGAAATTTGATGCTCTGCCAGTACATCTGCAGAAAATCGTTGAGACAGCTATGAAATTTGCTGCTTATGACATGTATGCTCGTTCTTATCACGATAGTGCTATGAACCTGGATAAAATGGCTGTTGAATACCCGAACATCAAGATCAAGACTTTCCCGAAAGAAGTTATTGCAGCAATGAAGGCTGAAAATGCTAAGTTGCTGAAAGAAACTTCTGCTAAAGATCCAGTGTTTAAGAAAATTTACGATGCACAGACTGCTTACATGAAGAAAGCACGTCGCTGGACTGAAATTTCTGACTATGCTTATCTGAAAGATAACCTTGAGTAGTATTGGTTATCCCAAATTGACGGGCTCTCGGAAAAACTTCTGAGAGCCCGTTTCTTTTTTCTCTTACTACCGGCAGGATTATTATGCTGTTAAAAGCTGAACGAATTTTTGATCGTTACTCTGATATTACGGGCTGGATTGCCGCGGCATTGATGCTGCTGATGCTGGTCAATGTATTTTATGACGCAATTATGCGTTATTTCTTCCGTACTGGATCCATCGCTATGCAGGAGATGGAGTGGCACATCTTTGCTGCCGTTTTTCTTCTTGGTATCTCCTATGCTCTGAAAGAAGAAGGTCACGTCCGGGTCGATGTTCTCTATGACGGGTTTAGCCCAAAATTGAAAGCCATTATTAATATTGTGGGAACCTTTATTTTTATGATTCCACTATCCCTTTTGATTATTAATGGATCGATCTGGTTTGTTCACGAGGCCTACACGATGGGTGAAATTAGTGGTGATCCCGGGGGGCTAACTCACAGATATTTGATCAAAGCTATTATTCCGGTCGCTTTTGTTTCTTTGATTATATCTGCGGTTGGTTTTGTGATTCGAAATATCCGTATGTATCGTGGATTGGAATTTTCTCCACCTCACGATACCGACGATGACGTCCTCTGATTGAAATCTGAAATAATAGAGTTGATAGATAAAGGGAAGCTGTTTTTATGATTGGTTTAGTAATGTTTGTTGTCTGTCTGGGGCTGTTGTTGTTTGGCTTCCCGGTTGCATTTACCTTTGGGGGTGCTGCGGTTGTTTTTGGACTGATCGCAGAGGGGCCGAGTATGTTTGCTCTGATGCCGCACCGCATCTGGGCAGTTATGAACAACACCATCTTGATGGCGATCCCGTTATTTATTTTTATGGGGATAGTTCTCCAGAAATCAAAACTGGCTGAGCGCCTGCTTGAATCAATGGGGTTCTTATTTGGTGAAATGCGTGGCGGGATTGCCATTTCAACAATATTGGTCGGGTCTTTGTTGGCAGCTTCTACCGGGGTTGTCGGTGCCAGCGTTGTGGCTATGGGCGTTATCTCTCTGCCGGTTATGCTCAAGTATAACTACGATAAGAAGTTGGCAACTGGTGCAATTTGTGCGGCAGGAACGTTGGGGCAGATTATTCCACCATCTATCGTCCTCATTATTCTTGGGGATGTCTTTCAAGTCCCAGTCGGTGACCTGTTTCTAGCGGCCTTTTGGCCAGGGTTGTCGCTGGTTTTACTATATGTTATTTACATTGCGGTCATAACTTATTTCAAAAAAGATCTGGCTCCGCCAATTCGTCTGGAAGGGGTGGAGCACGGAACCAAATCACAGCAGATTGTCCGGGCGCTCAAGGCCATTATTCCCCCGTTGATTCTCATTATCATAGTTCTTGGTTCTATTTTATTCGGTGTTGCGACGCCGACCGAATCATCTGCAGTGGGTGGCATTGGAGCTATTGTTCTAGCAGGGATGTACAGACAGTTATCGGTCAAAATGGTCTGGACCAGTGCTCTGGAGACAGTTAAGATCACTTCAATGGTTTTTGCTATCCTAGTTGGTGCAACCGCATTTTCCATGGTTTTTACCTACACTGGTGGTGATTATCTGATAGAAGATTTTATGATGGCGCTCCCCGGAGAAAAATGGGGTTTCCTGATCCTGTCAATGGCTGCGATCATGGCGCTTGGCTTTTTTATCGATTTTGTCGAAATCTCTTATATTATTGTCCCGATTTTGGCCCCGATTGCTGCCAACTTGGGGATCAACCCTATTTGGTACGCAATTCTGGTAGCAATGAACCTGCAGACCTCTTTTTTGACCCCACCTTTTGGATTCAGCCTTTTTTACCTGAAAGGTGTGTCGCCGCCCGAGGTTAGAACAACGGATATTTACTCAGGAGTTGTGCCATTTATTGCAATACAGGTTTTTGTGTTGGCCATTCTAGTTGTCTTTCCCGGATTCTTTGGTATCAGCAGTACGTATTGATTTAAATTGTTATTTGAAAGAATACACAAAAGGCCGTACTGAAGTAGTACGGCCTTTTGAATTGTTGTTGTTTGTAATTGAAAAAATTAGTTTGATCTATGCTTCGGTTGTCGGATCAATAAAGGTTCGTTTTTCCAGTTCCTGATCAATCATCATCAATCCGCGACCATCTCCCCCAATTCTTTTCAGTTTAGCAATGATATGGCTGACGTTGGCTTCTTCCTCAATTTGTTCAGTAATGAACCACTGAAGAAAAATCTGTGCTGTGTGGTTTTTCTCTTCCTGAGCCAGATCCATCAGCTTGTTGATTCGAGAAGTAACTTCCTGCTCGTGTTTAAGCGTTTCTTCAAAGACCTCCAGCACTGAATTAAACTCGTTACATGGGGCTTTGAGCTCCATGAAATTTACTTTTCCGCCAGTTCCACAGACAAAATTAAACATTTTTTCAGCATGAGACAACTCTTCTTGAAACTGGATGTTCATCCAGTTTGCCATGCCGGCAAAGTCTTCATTTTCAAAGTATGCTTGCATCGCTTTGTAAGCAAAAGCGGAGTAATATTCAAATTGAATTTGGTCATTGATGGCATTGACAAGTTTTTTACTTAACATTTTTATCTCCTTTTGAATTGATTTTTTCCAAGTTTAATCCTTACCATTGTAGTGAAAATTAGCTGGTTCTGTAAAGAAAAATCTCCCGGTCTTGCTGGTACGAAATAGTCAATTGTCGGTAGATAAACGGAATCTTCCGTTGCTGGTTGCCAAATCTGTTTTGCATAGGCTATTCTCCGAGAACTTCAAATAGAACGAATAAATACTGGATTGAATATGA
>JAOZOH010000324.1 GCA_029933365.1 Desulfuromusa sp.
AAAACATGAAGAAAGTGTTGGTTTACACTCTACTGATTTTGGTTTTTGGTTTTGTTTATCAACCTGTTTTTGCTGCGTCAAAAGTGAATCTTAATACAGCGACGGTTGCGCAATTGGTTGAATTAAAAGGCATCGGCGAAAAAACAGCACAAAAAATTGTTGAATATAGAAAAGAGAATAAATTCAAGTCGGTCGATGAGCTGGTTAACGTTAAAGGGGTTGGTAGTAAAACTTTGGAAAAGATTCGTGATCAACTTACTGTTGCTATGAAGAAAAAGAAGTAGCTAAGTTATTATCCGGGTAACTTTCACAGGTAAAATGGCAGGGAGGGGAGGCACCTTTTTCTGCCATTTTTATTTTTAGAATATGATGATGTGATGGGAGATAGAGAATGAACTTAACAATTATTGGAACAGGTTATGTCGGTCTGGTTAGTGGAGCCTGTTTTGCAGAGATGGGCAATCGGGTTAACTGTGTCGATATTGACCAAGCCAAAATTGATGGTCTCAAGATTGGAAAACTGCCGATTTATGAACCTGGTCTTGAGGCGTTGGTACAACGTAACTTTAGCGAGGAGCGGCTTCACTTCACGGTCAGCTTGACTGAAGCAGCGAAGATTTCGAATATCTATTTCATCGCAGTGGGTACACCTCCTGGTGAGGATGGATCTGCCGATCTGCAGTATGTTTTGGCTGTCGCGCGGGAGATTGGTCGTTTGATTACTGACTATGCGGTTGTGGTAGACAAATCAACGGTGCCGGTTGGAACAGCTGATCTGGTTCGAACTGCAATTCAGGAAGAGTTGGATAAGCGCGATATGTCAATTGATTTTGATGTAGTCAGTAACCCCGAATTTTTAAAAGAGGGGGCGGCAATTGATGACTTTATGAAGCCCGATCGGGTTGTGATCGGGACAGGGAGTGATCGCGCCAAGGATTTGATGCGCCAGCTTTATGCCCCTTTTAACCGCAACCATGAACGCACTATTTTTATGGGCGTTCGTGATGCTGAAATGACCAAATATGCGGCTAATTCGATGTTGGCGACCAAGATATCTTTTATTAATGAGATTTCCAATCTTTGTGAATTGATGGAAGTTGACGTTGAAAATGTTCGGCGCGGAATTGGTTCTGATGGACGGATCGGTTTTTCCTTTATCTATCCGGGGTGTGGTTATGGTGGTTCCTGCTTTCCGAAGGATGTGCAAGCACTTATCCGGATGGCTGAAGGGGTTGATTTTGAGCCGGAGGTTCTCCTTTCGGTAGAAAAGCGGAATCGACAGCAGAAGCATTGGTTCGCCCGACAATTGGAGAAGAGATTTGGAGCTGAGCTGTCTGGCTTAACCTTTGGTGTTTGGGGGCTGGCTTTTAAACCAGGTACCGACGATATGCGAGAGGCGCCAGCCAAAGCGTTATTATCTGATTTGATCTCAGCCGGGGCGAAAGCGCTGGTTTATGACCCGATTGCAATGGAGACTGCGCAGAAAGAACTACCCGCAGAGTGGTTTGAGTCTGGTTCTGTTAAATTAGCGTCCAACCAGTATGAAGCATTGCAGGCAGTTGATGCTCTATTGCTGGTAACGGAATGGAAACCTTTCCGCAATCCAGATCTTGAGGCAATGCGTCGCTCTATGCAGCAGAAAATTATTTTTGATGGTCGCAATCAATATGAACCCGACTATATCCGCGATGAAGGTTTTGAATATTTTGGGGTTGG
>JAOZOH010000325.1 GCA_029933365.1 Desulfuromusa sp.
CACACCATTATCGTGCCCCTTTTTCAGGATGCCCGGAAATTTTTCTTCCTGTTCCTCTGTCCATGCGGCCACCATCGCAGTGGTTTTCAATAGTGGCAGGTTCAGGCTCTCGTAGATTTCAAGGTATTCATGGTAACCGTTCTGCACGCATTCCCATTCCAGTGAACCGACCGGGGCGTCAAAACCGGTGTGGAGGATGGCGCTGTTCCCCTTGCTGGCCCCTTCCAGAATATCAGCTGCTTTTTCAATCAGGATAACGGATGCTCCCGCCAGAGCCATTCGGCGAGCCACCGCACAGCCGACCACTCCGCCGCCAATGACAGCAACATCATAGGTTCCAAGTTGGCTTGCTTTTGTGCTTGAGGGGCTGTTCCCAGGAATATTTGTCGTTTTGTTTTTATTCATGACCGAACAGTACCAAAATGTGACTGATCAGGCAAATTGTTTTTTTAGGCAGCTCGACAAAGATGGATTATCCAGTTCTTACGCAGAGATGATAATATTGACGTTAGCTTCGAGAAGAACAGCTTCCATTTTAGCCGAGGGTTTTTGTTCACAGACCAGATTGGTGACCTTTTTAAGATTGCAGACCTCAAACGAGGCAATCTGTTCGAATTTGGAGCTATCAACCAGCAGGGTGATTGTTTCTGCCTGTTCAGCCATGGCGCGGGCAAGCTGTGCTTCCTCAATACTGTAATCCATCACTCCGGTTCTTGCATCCAGCGCACCGATCGTCAGAACGGCATGGTGAGCCCGGAATGACTGGACTTGAGAAATTGCCATACTGCCAATTGTCTGGCGGTTATCACCGTGAAACTCGCCGCCAAGGAGAAATGTCTTGGCCGGATTTGGTGCACCACTCATCACCCTGGCTATTTTTGTGGAATTGGTGACGACGGTCAGGTTGGGGATTTCAGAAAGTTTTTCAGCAAAGTAGAAGGTTGTTGATCCAGTGTCGATCAGGATGGTTTCCCCGGGAGAAATCAGTTTGACTGCCGTTTCGGCAATTTTCATTTTTGCGATGGCATTTTTCCCCAGCCGGTCACGGAAGGGGCCCTCTCCGACAAGGATTGGGAGCGAAGCACCGCCATGAAATTTTTGAACTTTTCCTGCCCGGGTCAGTTCTGTCAGATCACGACGGATTGTTTCGCGCGATGCATTCAACAGTTCGGCCAGTTCATTGACGGTGACGTGGTCACGTTGTCGAACAATATTAGCTATCTCGGCTTGTCGTATGGCTGGGTTCATAAGATTATTCCGGTTAGGGGTATACGGTATAAAGGGGGTATTTTATGGCTAAGACGGTAACTTTAAAGAGATATATTGTCAAGGACCATTGAACGACTGGGCTATTAAAATGTTTATTCGGTCTAAAGATATACTTGTTCGGTCAAAAATTGTATGTTAATCTAACGATGTTTTATCTTGTAGCGGTTGGCTTGGAGGTGCATAATTACTAATTGATGCTGTGATCCTGATGAAAATCCATGATTGTAGTTGCTAGCTTTTAATTTTGAATTTGAAAGATTCAAAATTGTCAGATGTTATTTGATACGTAGTTCTAGAATGGGGATGCGTATAGATTCTTAACCTGAACACACAAGGAGACGGAACAATGAAAAAATTGATATCGACTGGTGTAATGGCTCTCATGCTTGTTTCCATTATTGCCAGTGGCGCTATTGCGCAAGAGACATTGAGGGTTCTTACCTGGAA
>JAOZOH010000326.1 GCA_029933365.1 Desulfuromusa sp.
TGAGCCTTTTTCAGAAATAGGAACAATATAAATAAGTAATTCGAAGATAATATCAACATTGTATTGACTAGGGTGCCTGTGGTAGGCTCACTTATCTTAAATAGTTTGTGCAGAGATAATTTGTTGGACGAGATTTAAAGTTAATCAGCCACGAATATGCCACGCAAACCTCTTACGGGTACGTGGTTTTTTATTTTCACGTAAATATTGTTTGCACAACAAAAAGCGTTCCCACCGGGGAACATGGAGTTGAAAATGGCTGAAGGTACAGTGAAGTGGTTCAACGATGCAAAAGGTTTTGGTTTTATCGAGCAGGAGAGTGGAGATGATGTATTCGTTCATCATTCCGAAATCCAGGGCGAAGGGTTTAAATCTTTGGCTGAGGGAGACCGTGTGGTTTTTGATGTCACCCAGGGTCAAAAAGGACCCCAAGCATCTAATGTTCGCAAATAACAGAAAAAGTTATAATCGCTGACATCCTCAAGAGCCCTACGGTCAATCCGTAGGGCTCTTTTGATTTAAGTTCAAGGGGCTCAATCATAACAACAAAGGTATTGAGGTGGGATCACATCTCAACTGGCAGAAAATTGAGATGAAGTCGCTAAGAGGAAATATGGGCGCTATCAATAAAGAAAAGAAAGCTATGACAACCGAAGCTGAATCCCTGCCTGATACTGAGGTGACTTGTACAAATTGTGAGGCTTGCTGTTGCCGTTTAGAAGCAATGCTCTTTAACGATACCGAAGTGCCCGATAAATTTATTGAGGTAGATACGCGGGGCGAGAGGAGCATGGCGCGTCTGGAAGATGGCTGGTGTGCGGCCTTGGACAGAAAGACCATGACTTGTACGATCTACGAGAATCGGCCATGGATTTGCCGTGAATTTGAGATGGGAGAATATGAGTGTATTTCCGCGCGAGCCGCCAATCTGTAGATTTCCTACTGAACATAGATCAAGACAATGTCTTTATATCCCCTTGCTTTATATCTCCAACCAAAACTACACTCCCCGCCAGCGACAACAATACAAAAGAAGGAACGAAACTCAACCATGAAAGAACAACAAAACAATGATCCGCTACACGGGTTAACTCTGGAGCAAATCGTCAATAGTTTGATTGAATATTACGGTTGGGAAGAGCTGGGTGAATAGATCACGATCAACTGCTTCATCATCAATCCCTCAGTGAAATTGAGTCTCAAATTTCTGCGCAGAACACCGTGAGGCTGATTTTTTTTTGCGAGGCCATCTGATTCATTTTTGCGAGTGCATTCATAAATGGTCAAAAAAGTTAGCAGCCAAAATATGAACGAACTGGTTCTTCTTACCGATGGAAGTGTGAATATGCTGACAAAAGTTGGATTCGGAGCCTACCTGCTGGTAACTGAATTGGAGCATTCACTGGAAGAATTAAGTAAACAGATCAGGGTGAAACGCTTCGAGCAAACCTCCTCAACAAAACTGGAGCTGCAGACACTGCTCTGGGCACTCAATGACACCCAGCCATTGGGACAAAAATTGACCATCTACAGCGATTCACAAAACATTATCAGACTTCCCAATAGACGTGCTCATTTGGAACAGAATGACTACCGCTCAAAGAAAAACATTCTTCTTCGAAATCATCAGCTATATCGGGAATTTTATCATTGGTCCGGAGCCTGTAAAATAAATTGTGTAAATGGTCATAGTTGGTTACAACCCGTAACCA
>JAOZOH010000327.1 GCA_029933365.1 Desulfuromusa sp.
CTCCAAAGCAGTTTTTTATCAACCTGACTGAGCTGAGCTTCTTCACAGATCTCCTCCCAGTGCTCTTCAATGACCGATTCCTGATACTCAAAAAGAGCATGGACATCATCTTTCGCAACATGGAAATGATGAGCAGCTTCAAGACAGCTTTTGAACTGACTGAGGTTGTTTCCACCCGATATCAACATCGCCTGCGATGCTTCATTGCCTGAACGCCCCTGTGGGCATATATCATAAGCAGGCGTGAGGGTGAGATCTTTGCCATCCCAAAACGCCGCATGGTTACGCGCATGGTCGTCGGTGTTGCCACAAAGGATATTGAAGACAAGTCGAGAGAAAAGCTCTTTCAATGTTCTCTTCGGCTGAGTAAAACGATGGCGGATGATTTCCGCAAGGTGTTCATAGCTGGCATAACGCGCCATCATGTCATCAAGACCGAAAAGTGTAAGGGCGGAAACCATACATTTACGCGACCAGCCATGGAAGATACGCTCGCGATCAAAGCGCTCAATGAGAAGGACATCTTTATTGGCTGCCTGGGTCAATTTTACCGGAGCGACATCAAGCCCCACAAGAGCAGCCAACTTCATCGCTATAAATTCAGCCTTAACGACACTGTAAAGGTCGCTGCTGGAAGAGAATTTAGCAATATATTTTGTCCCCTGATCTTCGATCAAAACTTTGGGACGCGCACCACCAATAGCGCTACCATGTAAGAGTGCCTGATCCAGCTCTGGCGTAAGCGGCACACCCTTTTCGACCCGTTCGGCAGATTCGAGCAATTCGATTAAGCTAACATTGTTAGGCAAACGGGGCACATATTCAGATGGTGAGCGTTGGAAATCCAATCCGCCAATGCGATCAGAACCCGATTCCAGCAGATAGGTCAGTTCACCAAGATCGGCGGTATCAGTGTTCGCCCCCCTTAATCCCAGTTTTTTGTTGATAATCACCCGCCGCCCCCAGGCATCGGGCGCAGCATCACGAATGCAGCCGGGCATACCCAAACCAGCAATCAGTGGTAAAATTCCAGCCCTTAAGGGTAATTCCGGCTCGTAGATAGAAATCGCTATATTTGTGCTGTTGGTTCGTTCCAGGTAGCTTTTACCATAGTTGAACAGAATATTACCGTTATCAGCTTCCAGCTTACCAGCAACAACGGGTTCTGTTTCATCTGGTAACCATATCCAGACATAGGCTTCTTTAGGCGTTCCGCTAGAAGTCATCATCTACCGCTTTTGTTGTTTTGCGCACCGATTTTGGCAATAGAGCCAATTTATCCTCTGTCTGACGGATATGCTTGGCCATTGTGGATTCATCAGCATCAAACAGTTTGACGCCAACAATAGTTGCAACCTCGAATACTGCCCCAATTTCGCACTTGAGATCCCCCTTCTCAATGCGTTGTAGCAATCCTCTGGATACGCCAGCTCGGTCAGCAACTTCCTGCACGGTGAGCTTGCGTTCTTTTCGCGCTGTGCGGATCAACCCTCCAAGAAGGGTAACCGCATCGCAACTATAGCGGGAGTAAGTGCGTGTAATCGACTTTGGCATTAGAATAATCCCGATCCATATATAGGCAGTAAAACTTTCAATGAATCAAAATAGTTGCAAACTAGAACTCTGTCAAGCATAAATGACTTATATGTAAACCATAAAGATCAGTTATGATCTATATGTGAATCTTTTCTACAGCATATCTAT
>JAOZOH010000046.1 GCA_029933365.1 Desulfuromusa sp.
TTCAACCCACTAACTCAACAGGGTTGATTCTCCAATTCCGACTGAGGCAAAACACAAGCACTTGCACTCTTTTACCCGCCGCCTACTCACTGAGCCAAGTTTAACATTAGAATGTTGTTGGGATTTTGCATCTGAGGGGGTTGTGTAGTAATATCTAAATACTTTCTCACTTAATGGAACTGGGTCGTGGATGCGTAATCTTTTTTCAACGGTAACTAAAAAAGTGATCATTGGTTATCTGGTGATCGTAATTTTTAGCCTTTCGGCGGTCGGTTTTGCCCTTTCACGATTGCATCAGCAGACCCGTGATACTGAGAACCTGGTAAATGTTGAGTTTCGTACCTTTGAGTTGGTGCGAGATCTGCAACAAAATCTTTTGGCTCAAGAAAATATTGAAAAACAGCTGTTAATTCTTCGGGATCCGGCATTAAGTGAATTACGACTGAATCGTAATAATGAATTTACCCGCTATGCCCTGGCTTTAAATCGCCCGCCTCTCTCTGGCCAGTTGAAAAATTTGATCAAGATTGTTGAAAACTACCGACAGGTTGATAATCAGCTTACAGAGGCGCTGTTCTGGGAGGATTGGTCACAAGCGCAACAGTTATCCAATGACAAGACAGTTCCTCTCCGAGTTCAATTATTAACTTATCTGGCAGAATTCAGACAACAGCAACAACAGAATATAAATACTGGGCTGGCGCAGTTATCGCAACATACAGGTGAAGCTTTTCAGATGACTGCTTTATTAGCCTTACTCGGTATTTGTCTGTCAGCTCCAGTCTCTATAGCAGTTATTTTAAGTATCCACCGTTCGGTTAAAGAACTTAAAAAGGCAACTAAGAGAATATCTGCCGGGAGATTTGACCACCATCCTGAAATCTCTGGAAATGATGAGTTCGCACAGTTGGCCAGTGATTTTGCGCAAATGGGGCAGAAGTTGACTGAATTGGAACAGCTGCATCTGGATGCTAATCCGTTGACTTTGTTGCCAGGAAATCTCGCGATTGATCGTGAAGTTGAAATGCGTATCAGTAATGGTGAGCCTTTTTCTCATCTCTATATTGATCTGGATAACTTTAAAGTTTACAGCGATCGCTATGGTTACAAAGCTGGCAGTGATGTTCTGGCAAGGGTTGGCAAGCTCCTGCAACAGGTTGTTGGTGAGTATGGTTGTCCAGAGGATCTGGTCGGGCATATTGGTGGTGATGATTATGTCGTTCTTAGTGATCTTGATTCAGGAGAAATGCTGGCACAGAAAATTATCGCCGCATTTACTGATTTGGTGCCATCTTTTTATAGCTCTGAAGATCGAAAAGCTGGATCCTTTGCCGGTGAAGATCGTTACGGTGTGAAACGTATTTTCCCATTGATGACAATATCAATTGCTGTGATTGCATCCGATCGCTATGATTACCCATCACGTTTGGCAATCAGTCAGGATTGTGCAAGGGTTAAAGAATATTTAAAAATTCAGGAAGGCAGCAATTATATGCTGGAAAGACGAAAATAGTGATGAAAATTCTTTCTCTTTTGCTCATCTCCCTGCTTTTTACCGGTTGTGCGGTTCTTTACCCGCAACCAAAACAGGCGGTATTGCAGGATCAGCAAGATTTCTGTCTGGCTTTTGCGGAGTTTCAGGAAAGCCACCGGATTGACAATCTACAAAAGCTCACTAAAGACTTCCCTGATAGCGTATGGGCCAGTCGAGCGGAAACGATCATTCTTTATTCAAAAGAATTGGATCAGCGTAAATTAGTAAATAAAAGATTACGTGAATCTGCACAACAACAGACTCTTGAACTTGAAAAGCTGAAAAAGCTGAATCAGCAGTTAAAAGGAAAGATAGCGGAGAAGAATAAACTGAGTCAGCAATTGATGGAACAAATTGAACAGCTTAAAAGTCTGTTGATCCAATCGGAAAAACACCCCAAGTAATTAATTTCTAGCCCTTGGCCCGCTCATATTGTACCGGCCAGGGGAGGTCGACTCCAAGCGTCTGAGCGGCATGTAACGGCCAGTAGGGATCGCGTAACAACTCACGTCCTAACAGCACCGCATCTGCAAGTTCTGTCGCAATTATTTGTTCTGCTTGTGCTGGGCTGGTGATCAGACCAACTGCCCCTGTGGCGATCCCGAGTGTTTTTTTGATTTCAGTAGCCAATGGTGTTTGAAAACCCGGTCCTGCCGGTATAACGGCATCAGGCACGAGCCCTCCTGACGAACAATCAATCAGATCAATCCCCAATTCTTTAAGCTGACGGCAAAATTCCATCGATTGTTCCAAATCCCATCCCCCTGAAACCCAGTCCGTTGCAGAAATACGGACGAACAACGGCAGGTTATCTGGCCAATTTTTACGCACGATTTTAGCGACACGCAAAGGAAAACGCATCCGGTTTTCTAGTGACCCTCCAAACTCGTCATTACGCTGGTTACTTAGTGGCGAAAGGAATTGGTGTAGTAAATAACCGTGGGCGGCATGTAATTCTATAATCTGAAAGCCACTTTTTAGAGAACGACGGGTTGCTGCAGCAAACTGTTGGGTGATTTTGTCCAGATCTTCCTCTGATACGGCTCTGGGAGTTGGGTGCCCAGGGGCAAAGGGAATCGAACTGGGTGCCAGTGGTTGCCAGCCACGATTATCCTGGGTTAATGGTTTGCCACCCAACCAAGGAGGTGCTACAGATGCTTTACGTCCAGCATGGGCCAGCTGAACTCCGGCAATGCAACCCTGCTCTTTGATGAAAGAGGCACTTAGGGTAAATGCTTTGGCGTGCTCATCACTCCAGATGCCGAGATCTTCTGGGCTGATTCTCCCTTCAGGGGTGACTGCCATTGCCTCAGTTAACACGAGACCTGCACCGCCGACAGCTCGACTCCCATAATGAACAAAATGCCAGCTATTGGGTTTACCATCAGGACTTGAATACTGGCACATTGGTGAAACGAAAATCCGATTAGGAATGACAAGGTCACGAAGTTTCAATGGTGAGAATAGTTTGTTCATCGGTTACTCCTTGTAAAAAGAACATAATCTCTAGCCATCATTGATTTTTGGTTAGTTTAGCACAACAGAAATTTGAAAAAATCTATAAGACAAAATTCAAGGTTAGCGGGTTGTTCTGTTAAACTTTTGTATCAATTATTTTGTGCAAATGCTTGAAAAGAAGAAAAATAGCGTTACCATTTAATTGAAAGGTATATCTGTCCAGTTGGTTCTGACGGATTGAATGTGGGCGGTTCGTCAGAAGGTGACTCTCCCACAATCAAAAAAGGAGGACGCTATGAAATTGGCAAAATGGGACCCTTTTAGGGAAATGGAAGGGATGTTAGATCCCTACTCCAAATCGCTGGACTGGCCGTTTCGCGGTGGACGAGATTTGAACACAACAGGTGCTGATTGGGCACCTCGAGCCGACATCACTGAAACGGATGCTGCTTTCACCATTACAGCCGAAGTGCCAGGGATTAAACGCGAAGATGTCAAAATCAATATTGAGGATCATGTTCTAAGTCTCCGTGGCGAAAACAAGCAGGAGAAAGAGGAAAAAGGTGAAAAATTTCACCGGATTGAGCGTTTTTACGGAAGTTTTAGCCGCAGCTTTTCTCTCCCGGAAAACGTGAATGAAAACGAAATAGATGCAGTCTTTAAAGATGGTTTGCTGACTTTGACCATCCCGAAGACTGAGATTGAAAAACCGAAAGCAATCGAGGTTAAAGTTAAATGACCATTGGATAACGCCAGAGGAATGGAATGAATTGGGAAAATGAGGCAGGGGAGGGACCCTGCCTTTTTCTTTTCAGCGGTTGACGTAATCAGTTATCAGGATTTATAGAAATTCTGAAATATCCAATGTCCGTTCATCCTGGATGTTCCCAGTATTGACGACTGATCTAGGTTCGAAGAGCATGACTTGAACTTCTTCTTCTGCAATTGGAATATGCTCCACTCCGTGTGGAATGATAAAAAATTCGCCAGGATTCAGAATGACATCCCGATCCCGTAATTTGATCAGTAGTTGCCCTTTGATGACCATGAACAACTCATCTTCTGTTTCGTGCTGGTGCCAGACAAATTCCCCTTTCAGTTTAGCCAATTTGACGTACTGACCATTCAGTTCGCCGACAATTTTTGGTTGCCAATGTTCGTTGAACTGGGAAAACTTATCCTTAATGTTTACCTTGTCCATCAGTGTTTATCTCCTTTAAGAACGGCTGGCGACGACAACTCCGGCTGTCACCATAACACCACCCGCAGTCCGATTGAGTCGTTTCAGCTGGCGTGGAGTTTTCAGTAATTGCCGGGCAGAACTTGCCATCCAGGCATATGTGCCAAGAACTGCGCCTAGTACTGTGGCTATAACAGCTATGATGATGAAAGTATCCGCCAGAGTTAATTCTGACAGGGAAACAAAGGTTGGTAGAAAACCACAATAGAAAAGGATAACCTTCGGGTTTCCCAAGGTGATGAACAATCCGCTGAGAAAATTTCCAGATTTTGATGAAGCTCCTTTTGTGTCTGAATCAGTCAGATTGGTATTGCTGAAAAAGATTTTTATCCCTTGCCAGATCAGGTACCCTCCACCGAGCAATTTTATGATAATAAAGAAGTTTCCCAGTGTTTGAGCCAGAATAGCCAGCCCAAAAATTGCGAACAACAGGAAAATAACATCACCGAGGATGATTCCAGCAATGACGGCCAGTGCTGGGCGAAAGCCACAGGAGAGAGACCGGGCTACTGTAGCAAAAACTCCTGGACCTGGACTGGCTGCCAGAACCAGCATTGCAAGGGCGAAGCTCAGGGTTGATAACAGGGTCATGGCTGATAGCGTCGCAAAAAGTCCGACCCACGGCGTTGCAGTGTTTTTTCGAGACCTCGACATACAACATGTATGCCTTCACCCTCGAAAAACACTACGCCTTGTGGGACGAAATTTTTGCTTAGCCATCTAATTAGTTTTTGTGAGACCATCATGGCTCTTCCTCCGGAGATACGAGAATAAAAGCTTCGCTGACTTCCTCGTCAATTCTACGTGGGCGTCCAGTGTCCGCATTGACGTAAACCCAATCGGTTTCTGCACGGGCCAATACCGATTGGTTCTCTGTATTCAGAAATCGGTAGCGGCGCAACGAACTGGCACGCTTCAAGTTACAGACCCAGGTTTGTATCTCAATCTCATCACCAGCAAAAGCCGGTTTGAGATATTCGATGTGATGTGAGCGTGCTATCCAGCTGCTCCCAAGGCGTTGGTAAAGTTCACGGGTACAGCCTTGAACATCTGAATGCATGGTGGCAACATCCTGCATCCATTGGACATAAGCGACGTTATTGACATGCCCGTTTTCATCGTTGGCTTCAGTGGGGATAATAAAACGGTAACTGTAGATTTTTGCCATTTAGAGCACCTATTGAGGGAGATAATCATCTCTGACCGGGGAAAAGACTTCAACGGCTACAGTATCTTCCAGAATTACTGCATTGTGTTCAATATTCCTGGGGATACACCAGCTGTCGCCTGGCTGAACGTTGAAAGTTTCAGCGTCGATTGTCAGCTCTATATTGCCAGACACCAGATAGCCGGTCTGTTCATGGGGATGACTATGGCGGGGGAGAAGCGCCCCTTTTTTCATTCGGAATTCAACCAGCAGGGTTTTTTCACCGTGAACCAGAGTTTTCATCTCAATTTTGTCGATTGCCGGCTTGTAGCCAGTTGCAGATTTTTTCTGAAACATATTGGTCTCCATTTATTCGTCAATTATGGAGAGTAAAAACGTTTTGTCTTGTTCTGTCCAGAAAATAAGGCATTGTCTTGGTGATGTTTTTGAAGAGGTGGGGACGGAATTTAGTTCCGTCCCCTGATTTTTAGCGGAGAAGGGAGGCGCTGATGACGATACGCTGGATTTCGTTGGTGCCTTCATAGATCTGAGTAATCTTGGCGTCGCGGAACATCCGCTCTACCGGAAAATCACGAGTAAAGCCATATCCACCAAAAATCTGGACTGTTTCGGTTGTTATCTGCATGGCAACATCAGACGCGTACATTTTGGCCATGGCTGATTCTTTTCCATAAGGTTGCTTGGCAGAGGCTTTATAGGCTGACTGGTAGATTAACAGGCGGGCAGCTTCAAGCTGGGTTGCCATATCAGCAAGTTTGAATTGGAGTCCCTGAAAAGCGCTGAGCGGTTTGTTGAACTGAGTTCTCTCTTTCATATACTCGACAGCCGCATCGAATGCACCTTGGGCAATTCCTAGAGCCTGGGCAGCAATACCAATTCGGCCACCATCGAGAGTTATCATCCCTATTTTGAATCCCTCATTTTCAGTGCCAAGAAGATTCTCTGCCGGAATCCGACAGTTCTCATATACCAGCTCCCGGGTTGAGGAGGCTCGGATCCCGAGTTTCGATTCTTTTTTGCCAAAGCTGAATCCAGGAGTATCCTTTTCTACGATGTAAGCGCTGATCCCATGGTGTTTCTGAGCTTCTTTGTCACTGCGAGCAAAGACAATATAAGTGTCGGCATCACCACCGTTGGTGGTAAAGATTTTACTGCCGTTTAAGACCCATTCGTCACCATCCCGAGTTGCAGTCGTTTTAGTCCCACCGGCATCTGATCCGGCAGAATTTTCGGTCAGGGCAAAGGCTCCAAGCTTAGTGCCTTCAGCCAGAGGACGTAAATATTTTTGTTTCTGTTCTTCGGTTCCAAACATATAAATCGGATTGGCACCAAGGGAGAGGTGCGCCGAAAGTGTTACACCAGTGGAAGCACAGACTCTGGAGAGTTCTTCAACAGCAATGGCATAACTGATGTAATCTGCTTCAGCTCCACCATATTTTTCCGGGAAAACAATTCCAGTGAGACCCAATTCTGCGAGTCGATCAAACATCACAGCACGATCAAAATGCTCCATCTCATCTCGTTCTTTAATTCCAGGAGTGATCTCTTTTTCGGCAAATTCGCGGACCATCTGGCGCATCAAATTATGTTCATCGGTTAAATCAAAATGCATGGAGTTCTCCCCTTCGTTGATCCCGTCTGGTGAAAAGATTATTGACCTGTAAACTCCGCCGCCCGTTTTTCGAGAAAGGCTTGCATCCCCTCTTTCTGATCATACGTGGCAAAACAGAGCCCAAATAGTTCGGCTTCATATTGGTTGGCCCGATCAAGATCGAGTTCTAGGCCGTTGTGAATAGCCTCCTTGGCTAATTGGACAGCGTAGGATCCCTTACTGATGATGGTTGCGGCCAGCTCCTTTGCCGTGTCAAGAAGCTGGTCGAGGGGGACTACTTTATTCGCTAGCCCGATTCGATAGGCTTCAGCGGAATCAATCATTGCTCCAGTGAAAATCAGTTCCATGGCGCGACCTTTGCCGATCAACCTTGCGAGCCGTTGTGTCCCACCAAAACCCGGGATAACTCCGAGGTTAACTTCCGGTTGGCCGAATCTGGCATTTTCTGCAACGATGCGGATATCACAGCCAAGAGCCAGCTCACAGCCTCCCCCTAACGCAAAACCATTGACCGCAGCAATAACCGGTTTTGGACAACCCTCAATCGTATGCATCACCTGATGTCCAAGTTTTGCAAACTGTCGGGCTTCAAGAGCTGAAAGGGGTTGCATGGCGGCAATATCAGCTCCAGCAACAAAAGCCTTTTCTCCACTGCCAGTTATGATGCTGACTTGTGACGTTTTATCTTTGGTAAAAGTGATAAAAGCACCTTGTAATTCAAGCAAGATCTGTTCATTGAGGGCATTCATGGCTTCAGGGCGGTTAATTGTAATAACAGTCACCCCATTTTTGTTTTCAACCAGCAGGTTCTTGTAGGTCATTTGCATCCTCCACACTCTAGGGAAACAATGTTCTGTATTTGGATAACGTTAACGTAAAAGATAGGATCGTTGTGGTCAAGTTATTTGTGGTTGCGCTGGTATTTAATTTTTCTTTAGGGGATTTAGACAGGGTGTCTACTTTGTACTGAGCCGGGCGCGGAATTATAATCCGCTCCCGGCAAGTCAGTTACTATGCAACTACTTTGACAGTATTTTCGGCAACTTTTCCAAGTGAACCGTCAGGTCGTGGATAGAGGGTTGTGGCATACCCGGTATCATCGGTGGCTGTCAGACCAATAGGTGCAAGGGCGTCAATGCTGAAACACAGATGGTCGTCATCGTTTTCTTTTTCAATCCGCAGATCGTGAATTTGGGTGAGTGATTCGAATAAATCTTTCGCTTCTGCAGTGACTTCTTCGAGCTTCTCAATCAATTGTTGCAGTCTTGATAAGCCATCGGTATATGCTTCATCTTTTGGAGGGGGACTTGCGTTGACAACCGTTGCTGGTTGGGTTTCCATCAACGCAGAGAGCTGTACTGTTCGACTGATTTGCAGCAGACTGCTGTCACTTTGAACCAAGGCGGCAATATCATCGGTCGGCTCAGCAGGGGGTTCGACAAGAGCTGGTTGAACCTCATCTTCCGGAGCTTGTAGGGCAGGGGCGGAGCTGGCCAACACTGCTGTGCTGGTAGTGCTGATCGATAAGTTGTTCGATTGACTGTGACTTAATGAGTATTCTCCAGTCCGGAGATTAATGGAAACATCAAAGGAACGCACTTGTACTGCGGATAGTTGAAAACTGTTGGCAACGCTGGCGGCAATTGTGGTTCCATCACCGTCTGTCAGATATCCTTCTTGTAATTGATAGGCTTCAATATTCAATGAACGGGAGGTTGTCAGGGAAAAGTTGATCTGTTCGACATCTTCCTGACGCATGGCCCCGGTAATCTCGCGAGAAAACTGTTTGGCCAATTGTGGAGGCAATCCCATTCCTTTAAATAGTTTGTTGAGATCTTTACCGACGCGACGTAATCCTCCTTGTTTGATTTCTTCTTCTCCGGTTTTATGATCAACTTTGGTCGCAGCAGAAAAAGCTTTTTCAAGGGATTGGCCAAGACTGGCAAATGCTTTAAGGCTTTTTTTGCCGTTGAATTTTCGGCCAGCTGCTAGTTGATCCAAGGCTTTGAACAGAAAGTCCCCCGGGTTCGATTTTTCGGGTGTCAGTGGTGCTTGTTGTTCAGTTTGCTCTCCATCCGAAACGGTGACTGGTTCGCGTGGAAGAATGCTCAAGTTGTCTTGGTTGATCGGCGGTGTTGCAGTACTGATATCCTGAATCATTGTTTCCTCCCAATTCGGTTTTAGCTGACTTGAACCTGAAGCTGTAACTTTCTTCTCTTCGGCAGGGAGGATAGAAAGTTTTAATGGAAAATGGTCCAGGTGGCTGATTCTGTTGGAATAATTACCGTTGGGGGAGGGGCTATGTTGGATATTCTATTGGAATTGTTGGTAAAAGTCAGAAATTGTCTGAAAACCAGCAGAATTCATTTTGTTGGAGAATCGTGGAAATCAATGGAAGGCGTCCCGGTTTTCATTGGCAATCATAGGACAAATCCGCCGTTCAATTGTGACACTTGCTCATTCATTGTCCAGAAATCATACAGATATCCCAAGCCGAAGATCCCGCCAGTCAATAGATAAATGATTCCGGTGACCCATTTGCCAAGATACATTCGATGGAACCCAAATAGCCCGAGAAAGGTGAGTAGAATCCAGGCAACAGTATAATCATAGTTGCCACTGGCAAAACGGAGGTTGGCTTGTCGATCCATAGAGGGTATCAAAAATAGATCGATAATCCAACCGATACCCAACAATCCTAAGGTCAGAAAATAGATGGTGCCCGATATTGGTTTGCCGTAGTAAAAGCGGTGTGATCCGGTAAAACCAAAAATCCACAAAATATAACCAATTGCTTTTTGGTGGGTGGCGTTTTCGTTATACACAGTTATACTCCAATCTTCTCTAATTTTGCCGTCGTTCAGACTCAATTCCCAATGCAACTAAATAGCGTGAAACCATGTTGTAGGTTGCAATAACACCAACCAATTTGACCAGATGCTGATCCTTCCTCAACATCTCCTTGCTGATTGTCATAGTTGTATTATTGACTCGTACTGATCGAGTCATCTCTACACTGAGTTGGATGACAGCCTGTTCTGTTGCATCAAATAATAAACTGATTGGGGCTGAAGGGTCAATCTGCGGCAAGAATTACGGTATGGAATAATTTGTGCGTACCAGTCGCGGCTGAATAGCTGTGCCAAATGTGTTTTAATTACGACCTGCATGTTGATTAAGCAAAAATTCCTGTTACTATATTAGTGTCTATTTATTTTTTATCCTGATCATCATCTGCCACTTGATCTACCGTTTTATCGGGGGAGGGTCATATGAGTCTCAGTCTGCAAGATATAATCGACCTGGATGACCTGCGAGAGTTGATGCGTTTTTTTTATGAAGCGGCAGGAATCCCGGTCGGGGTGATGGACACGGAGCAGAACTGGCTGGTTTCAATCGGTTGGCAGAGTATTTGTACCGATTTTCATCGGGCGAACCCTAAAAGTCGCAAGAACTGCTTGTTGAGTGAGTTCAGAATTCAGGAATACCTCGATTCCAAGGAATATCTTACCTACCCGTGCCCTAATGGCCTCATAGAGGTCGCCATCCCGATTCTACTTGATGACACCCCCCTCGGCTTCTTTTTTCTCGGACAGTTTCTCCATCAGCCCCCCGATCGCGATTATTTTCGGCGTCAGGCGATTGCCTATGGTTTTGACATGGATGCCTATTTGCGGGCATTGGAAAAAGTTCCGGTGGTTTCGCAAAAGAGAGTCGCCTATCTGATGAAGTTTTTTGTCCGATTTTTTGATCTACTGACCCGAATCGGCTCCGAAAATCAGCAACGTCGCCAGGCTGAACTTGAAACTCAAGAAGCAAATGAACAATTGGAAACTCGGGTAGAGGAGCGGACTCTTGAATTAAACCGTGCCTTGATCGATGTGGGGGACCTGGCTGCTCAGTTAAATGAAAGCCTGAAACGGGTTGAACAGTTGGCTGTCACCGATATCTTGACCGAAACCTATAATCGCCGCAAGTTTGATGAAATTGTGGTTAAAGAACACCACCGTGCAGAACATGGGGATACGCCGTTTTCGATGATTATGTTTGATATTGATCACTTCAAACGGGTTAACGACAAATTTGGACATAGTGTTGGTGACCAGGTCCTCAAAAGCCTTGCCCGGTTGATTCGTGGTCTGGTTCGCCAGGGGGATCTGCTGATCCGTTGGGGAGGTGAAGAGTTTTTGATTCTGTTGCCCGATACGAAGATTGGGGAAGCGGGACCCTTTGCAGAAAGAATCAGGTTGGAGGTGGAGCAAGAACAATTTACCGATGCCGGGTCGATTACTATCAGCCTCGGGGTTGCTCAGCTTCGTGAAGGAGATAGCACCGACACGCTGCTGAAGCGAGTTGATAACGCCCTCTATCAAGCCAAACAGGGAGGGCGGAATCGGGTTGTTTTGTGTACGGAAATTTGATTTTTCCGTCAGTCTATCTTGAAGGGGGGATTGGATTTTTACCTTGCGCGCGCGGCGCTTGACGCAAAAGAAAATAACCGAACAGTGCAGAGAATAAAGATCCGATTAATATGCCAAGCCGAGCCGCTGCACCAACTTCATAGGAAACTCCCTCAAGTGCAAGCGTTGCTATAAATAGACTCATGGTGAAACCAATGCCACAGAGGGTTGCCATGCCGTGAAATGCCCGCCAATTAACACCACTTGGAAGCTGCGCTATCTTTAATTTGACTCCAACCCAGGAAAATCCAATAATTCCAAGTGGTTTTCCAATAAAAAGACCTAAGGAAATTCCTAGCGGGAGCGGTGCCAGAAGTGCTGTAGGTGTCATTCCAGCAAATGAAATACCAGCATTGGCGAAGGCAAAGATAGGGAGAATAGCAAAGGCAACCCAGGGATGTAAATTGTGCTCAAGGTCTTGAGCTGGTGAATGATCCTGTTGCCCTTTGGTGGTTAGTGGTATGGCAAAAGCCAGAACAACACCGGCTAAGGTGGCATGAACCCCTGATTTGAGGACACAAATCCAAAGAAACACGCCGACCACCATATAGGCTGCGATTCGTGTCACCCCAAATCGGTTCATGACAATGAGGGCAAGAATCGCCCCTGTGGCCAGCATCAAAGACGTTATTGCGAGTTGGTTGGTATAGAAAATGGCGATAATAACAATAGCAGCAAGATCGTCTATGATGGCGAGTGTTAACAGAAACAGTTTGAGGGTATGGGGGACACGATCACCGAGTAGAGCCATAACTCCTAATGCAAAAGCAATATCGGTAGCAGTCGGGATCGCCCAACCTTTTATGACTGTTGCATCGGACCAGTTAACCCAGATGTAAATCAGTGCAGGAATGACCATTCCTCCTATGGCGGCAATCCCCGGAAGAGCAACTTGCGGGATACTTGAAAGCTCTCCTACTAAAACCTCGCGTTTGACCTCCAATCCAACCAGCAAGAAAAAGATGGCCATCAATCCGTCGTTGATCCACAGCAATAAAGGTTTGGCAAGGACAAATGCCCCAATGTGCACAGCAACGTGAGTGTCAAGAAAAGCCCCATAAAGGGAAGATAGGGGGGTATTGGCGCAAATCAATGCCAGAACCATGGAGCCGATCAACAAAAGCCCGCTGGCGGATTCAAGTTTTAAAAAATCACGGATTGTTTGAACGGGCATAGTTTTTACTTCCTGTGCAATTTTCGGTAGAAAATACAAATTACCCCGCTAAGCGCATTTTGATATTCCTAATAAGTTGTTCAACGTCGTAGTTGACAGCAAACGCCGCTTCTACTGCTTTAAGACCAGCTGCTACAATGATGCCTGTACACACGAGCCCAACAAGTGCTATGAGGATAGCGGTACATTTTGAAAGTCGTTTTTGCGGTCGGAAATCTCCATAACCTACTGTGGTTGCCGTTATAAATGCGTAGTAGATTGAATCGAGCAGCGACCAATCTTCCATCCGGCCCACAGCATATCCAAGCATCGCAATCACAGTAAATAAGAACAAAAGTAATGGGCCGACAAGGTATAATGTGATGGCAAAAACTTCTACAAATGTGAAAGTAAATTCCATGACATCCTGTCCCAGGCTGTTTTCAATTGGACCATTAAATTTTCACTCTAAAGAATACCTTGTAGAGAGTTGGCACAAATAAAAGGGTTAATATCGTGGCAAACAGCAGTCCAAATATAATGCCGATGGCCATCGGTTCCCACATCAGTCCGCCGCTGATCCAAAGTGGAATCAATCCCAGAGATGTCGTTGCTGTCGTGAGTATGATTGGACGAAAACGTTGCAATCCAGCTTCAACAATCGCTTCTCCAGGTTCTCTGTGGTATTCATCCATTTCAATTTTGATTCGGTCGATCAAGACAATGGCATTATTGATGACAATTCCTGCCAGAGAGATGATCCCCAAAAAAGCCATAAAACCGAAAGAAGCCTTGGTCAGTAGCAATCCACCAACTACACCAATGAGTCCAAGCGGAATCGTCAGAAGAACAATCGCCGCCTTTCTTATTGAGTTAAACTGGCCGATCAGTAGCAAGACAATGACAAAAAATGAAATTGGCAATTTGTCAAAGACTGCCCCCATAGCTTCTGCACTGTCTTCTGATTCGCCACCAACTTCAAAAGTGTAACCACGTGGCCAATTCTGCTTTTCTGCTTCCAGCCAAGGGACCAGTTCACTGGTCACATTGCTAGCCGTATACCCGGTATTTAGTCCTGAGGTCACCGCTACAGTACGATAAAGATCGCGCCTAAGGATTTTAGCCGGTTGCCAGATCAGGTTAATATCTGCAACTTGTTTCAATGGAACATTCAAAGCACCGCCTTGGCTGTTAATCGGTAAGCTTTCGAGTTGCTCTATGGTCAGATTTTTTCGATCACTGTTAATCATCACGATGGGGATAATTTGATCACCCTCGCGATAGTCGCCGACATCGGCTCCAATCAGCATTGTTTGTAAGGACAATGCGACATCCTGATTGGTAATTCCAGCAAGTTGCAATCTCAATGGATCTATTTTGACAACAATTTTTTTAACCCTCATTCCCCAATCATCAGCAACATTTTTTGTCCCAGCAATACTTCGCAACTGTTTCTTTATTTTTGCAACAATAGGGTCAAGAATCAGGGGATCTTTACCTGCGACCCGAATTGAAATAGGATCGGCAGAACCACCGCCGGTCTTCAAACGGCTTGCGACAGCCTTCAAGTCGGGGAAGTGGTCCAAACAGTAGCGGTCAAGTTGGTCAATAACTATCTGGTTGAATGGGTCTGAGGTTGTATTGATCAGGATATGGGCAGAATAAGAGTTTGCTTCGGGAGGATTGTAGCCGAGATCATATTTTGGAGCTCCTTCACCGACATAAGAGGACCAGCTAACAACACCTTCGGAGCGATCTTCCGTTACGAGTAACTCTTCCTGGATAAAGTTCTCGATTTGTTGAACAATCTGGTCGGTTTTTTCAATTGCGGTCCCTATCGGCAACTCCAGGTTGACTGAAACCACTGCTTTCTCACTGTCGGGCATGAAAACAAACGGCAGAAATTTCATTCCCCAGAGTGAGAGGGAGAACAGGATGACAACACTGACAATCAGTACGGCGGGGCGTTTCAAAAAAAATAGTATGAGCTTTTTGTAGATATTTTGTGCCCGTTCCATTAATCCCATCATCTGCTTCTCTTCTTTGTCCTTGGGGACGACACGAATGAACATAATCCCCAATAAAGGGATAATAGTGAGTGACATAACCCAGGAAGAAAGGAGGGCACTTGTTACGACGAGAAATATCTGCCCCATAATTTCACCAAGCGTTGACTCCGCCAGGTAAAAGGCTAAAAAGGCTGCGGATGTTGTGAGTGAGGAAATCAGCAGGGGGACAGATAGCTCTTTGCACGAAGAAACGGCGGCCTCAGTTCCAGTCTCTCCCTGTTCCATCTTGACCATCATCGATTCGGACATGACAATCGCGTTATCGACCAGCATCCCCAGAGCAATAATTAGAGCGGCCAGAGACACCTGATTGAGACCGACCTCTAAAAGGGTCATCAGCATAATGGTCATAACGATTGAAGCTGGAATCAGACTGGCAACAACCAGTCCGGTTCTTAGCCCGAGAAAAACTAACATCGTAGCAAGAACAACAACAATGGACTGAATCAGGTTTGAAACAAAATCATTGACTGTTTTATCAACTACATAGTCCTGCGATGAGGCGCGAAAAAAATCAACTCCGATTGGAAAGACCTGTTTGAAGTTGTCAAGGAGTTGATCAACTTCAAATCCTAGTTGAACAATATTTCCCCCTTTTTTCAGGTTTATTCCGATCACAACACCCGTTTGACCGTTAACTCGTACCCGACTTTCTGGAGGATCCAGATAGCCACGTTGCACTCTGGCCACATCACCCAATCGGATCAGATCACCACTACTGTTTGAGAGAACCATTTGTTCAAGATCAGCAACCGATTCGAAATTTCCACTGGGTTCCAGAATGATTCGTTCATCACCGATGCGGATATCACCACCGGAAAAAAGGGTATTGGTCCCATTTAGCAGGTTTTCAACTTCGGTTTTTGAAAGTCCAAGGTCAGCAAGGCGGGCATCATCAAATTCAAGATAAATACGCTCTGGTTGAGCACCGACAATATCAACTTTGGCGGCCTGAGGGATTTTAATCAGTTCATCTTTGACTTCATCCGCAATTGTTTTCAATTCAGCATAAGTGTATCCATCTGCCACCAGTCCAATTAAAATACCAAAAACATCACCTAACTCATCGTTGACAACCGGATTGACACCGCTTGGAAGTTGTTTCTGGACTGTTTCGACTTTACGTCTTATCCGGTCGAAAATTGGCTGTAAATCGAACTCGCTTTGTTTGAGATTGGCAGTGACGATAGATATGCCGGTTCTCGACTCACTGGTCATGTAATCAACTTCTGGTATTTCCTGAACCACTTTCTCAATGGCATCGGTCACCAGCAATTCAACCCGTTCGGGAGAGGCCCCAGGAAAGACAGAGACGATACTGACGGTCCGAATCAAAAATGGAGGCATGTCATCGCGAGGCATATCGTTGAATGCACTCATGCCTCCAAAAAGGACGACAATCAGCAGAGAGAAAAACAGACTTTTATTCTTGATTGCAACTTGAGTCAGATTCATAATTATTTCGTATCGTTAAAGGGAAGAGTCGAAGCGAACCTTCATGCCATCGCTGATTTTACTGATCCCAGAAGTGACCACGGCATCACCTTCCTGCAACCCCTCACGGACAATGAATCCCCGATTGGTCAATTCTCCGACGACAACAGCCCTGCGTTCTATGATTCCTTCTTTGTCAGTGTCTGATTTTTGTACCAGGAAAACATAGGTTCCTTCAGTATCTTCAGCTATCGCATTGCTGGGTGCAAAAAGGGCTTCACCCACTTTTAAAAAGGCAAATGTTGCTTCTGCAGGCATACCAGGACGCAACTCAGATGCCGGTTTTTTTAGTCTGATAGTGACAGGATAGGTTGAATATTCTGCTGCAACGTATGCGACCTCAGTGACCACGCCAGCAAAGTGCTGCGTTGGCAGTGATGAAAAGACCACCTCTGTATCCATCCCGGTTTGTATTGGGGCAATATATGTTTCGGGAACACCAATTTCGATCTCGATATCTTCACTTGATGACAAAATTGCAACCACTTCACCAGAGTTGATATTCTCATTTTTAGCCACAGGTATTTCTGTCACGATGCCGTTCATTGGTGATTTAATAACTGTATACTGGAGCTGACTCTTATGCTGATCCAGTTGTTTTTTTTGCACCTCAAAGCCGGCCTTGGCAGAGGCGTAGGTGTTTTTTGCCTGTTCATATTCGCTCAAAGCAACATTGTTGTTTTCATAAAGTTCTCTGACCCTGATCAGGTTGGCGTTGGCAGTACTTTCCTGGACTTGCGCGTTGAGGACAGAAGCTTTCGCTTCTTCATATTTCAGCTGCATGTCCCAATCGTCCAATGAGGCGATAAGATCCCCTTGTTTGACCTTTTGCCCAACCTTGACCATGAGTTTTTCCAGTGATCCACCGACCCTGAAGCTGATCTTTGTTTCTGTTGCTGCAACTGAGACCCCTGAAAAACTTCGGGTGGTACTGACACTGTCTGCTTTTACAATGTGATAGCGTACTGGCCTCAGAACTTCTGGCTGTGGTGGAGCTTCAGAGGAGCAGGCTCCACACAGTAAAACTGACAGCAATATGAATCTTTTTAAAATTCGTATCATTTTCATGAGTATCCCATGGTGGTGATTTATGGCTGAGATGCCATAAATTCTTGAAATCTGGCAAAGAAATCTTGTTGTTCAGCCAACGAACTGGTCACAGAAAAGTTTCCAAATGCACGTTCAAGCTGCAATATACCTAAGTAATAGTTATAGACAGAGTTTGCTGCCGACTGCTCTGCTGATAGGGCAGAATTCTGGGCATCAAGCAAAGCGGTAATGGTCACAGCTCCCTGTTCGTAGGCATCCTGAACTAACTTGTAGTTTTTCTCGGCAGCTTCAGCCGCAGACCGGGAGAGCTGCAGATCAGCAGAGAGAACTCTTAAGTCTAGGACGACTTTACGCAACTGCAATTCGATCCCCCGGCTGGCCTCTTGCAATTGTGTACGTAGTTTATTGCTTTCTGTCCTTGCCTGCCGTGTTTCCGATGAGATGGTTCCCCCTTCAAACAGGTTCCATCTGGCCAGAGCACCAAGGTTCCAGCTTGTATCGTCGGTAGAATTATTATTCGACCCTGTACCACTCCGGTCAAGAACCTCATTAATAGAGGCATTCAGACTGAGATCTGGAAGCCAGCGACGACGTTGATGACTGACCAGAATTCTTTCTTGTGCAGCGAGTGCTTGTCTAAGTTGTTCAAGTTCTGGCACACTATCAAGGGCTTCCAAAACCAAAAATTGGGTCAATTGTTTTAATGCTTTAGGGCTTTTAACTGCCGCATGCATTTGATCTCCGCCATAGCGCTGTAAAAGTTTGCTTTCAAGTTGAACATCTTCTACAGAAAATTCTTCGGTCAACGGTCGGCGTAAAGAATCATTCAAATCAATCTTTGCTTGCCAGAGGGTGCTTTGCGCAGCTAAAAGCTGACTTGTCGCTGTCGCTAGCTCACTCTCCAACCGGTACACATCAGCACCTCCGGCGTAACCAACCCGGTGGCGATATTCTGCGACTTCATGATTTTTACGCACAAGAGCCAGATTATTACGGCTGATTCGTTCATTTGCCTGAGCCTGAAGAATCCTCAAAAATTGCTCGCCAACGAATAAAACCGTATCCAACGTGGTTTCCCGATACGCTTCCTGGATTGATTTCAGGTTGTGTTTTTGAACTGCAAGATTTGCCCTGACAGGTTCCGAGAAAAGTAACTGATCCAGAGTCAGAGACCCGTTAATTGTTCGTTCGGCCTGGGCTAATCCTGCATGCTCCCTATCAATCTGAGTTGCCGATGTTGATAACTGCAAAGAAGGTCGCATTGCTGCCCGTGCTTGGGTAACCTCTTCAACCGCAGATTCTACTGATTGTCGTCCAATATCCAAGCCAAGGTTAACCTTTAGAGCCTCATGAATTGCAGATTCAAGGGTTATGATTCGTGAGCTTTCAATCTGATCGGTCGCAATCTGTTCCGATTGAGCCAATGTTTGCCAATCGGGTGAAAAATCAATTGAATTGGTGGTGTGCATATTCAGGGTTAAACGACGCGAAAAATCGATCAACGTCTGAAATTCAGCAGGATCTTCACCATTGAGAATCCTCTCAATGTTAAGAGCAGCCCGGCGGCCGGTTTTTTGCCAATTGGTTTCCAATATGGATCCGGCCAGCACGCCCAGTTCGACATCAGCTACTCCCAGATAGGAGTAACTGGGAAGTTTCAGTAAGCGGATATGATCAATCAGTTGCTGCCTTGTCTTGGTAGACATGGAGAACAGACCACCTAAAAAAACAGCGTCAGTGTCAACGGGAAATTGCTTGTACAGAGAATTGATGTCGCCATCGTGATAGAGAATCTTACTCCGGCTCCCCTTTAAAGTAACAAAGGTTGTTAACAGCGTCTCCAGGTTAGGAATCAACGATGATAGGTTTTTGTCGATAATGACAGTCAGATTTTTGAAAGGGAATACACTGTGGAATCTGTCCAACTCTTCACTAAATTGATGGGCTTCAAGAACGTAAGTCAGATTGTGAACACTAGATTTTTTGTCACTGGTTAAGGGTATTTCCTGTAAATCATAGTCGAGAATCCCATGCAATATCAAAGGTTTGACAAATTCTTTTTTTTGTGCCAGAACGGCAGAACCCAGAGTGCCTGCGGCAACAATAATATCAACGTCAGGATCATCCAGTAACGTCTGATAGCCGGATTCCACATTGGCAATTGACCAGCCTGTAACAATTTGTTTTGATTCAGGTAAGCTAATCTTAAATTGATTGCCGAGAAGACTCTCAACTTCATTTCGTAAGTTGACGACAAATTTCTTACTGGCCTTATTGTTGCTATCAAGCAACAGGCCGATATGAATTGGATCAGAGGAGCTGAATGTTTGTGAAGAGGCAGGAGAACCAAAAAATAAAAATACCAAGACCAGGAAATAAACGGGAATAATCCTTAAAAAACTGGACTTTACTCTCGCCATCACACCTCCTATTTGTTACAAAACAGAACAAAATTATACATAAATTTACTTATGTTGAAGAATTAAACACTAATCAGGTAATATTTCAACCTTTTTCCCCGTGGAATCCACTTCAGGATAAATATGAACTTTCGCCCCAATATTTTTTTATTTGTTGCTAGTGGTTTTTTTGCCAGTCTGTTCATTTTCTATCCTGTTCACGACTTCATGAGTTATCACGAATATGTCAGGGGGGTGCAGGTACAGACTTATGAATTTAATTCTTCAATAGCTTACGTTCTGCATAAGTTTAGCAAAACTATAACAGGGGAGCGCCTTCTTGGAACTTTACTATTTGGTGTTGTTGGTATAATTACGGGTCTTTTCTTTTATTTTATTCTCCGACGATTTAATACCAACCGCAGAATGATAGAAAACCTCCAGAATGAAATTGGTCGGGATATCACCTCCATTATTGCTCAAGGTGAAAGTGGTCGCCTTGAGTTTAAGTCAAGTTTCCGTTGGGATTTTAAACAAAATGGAGTCAATAAAGGGCTCGAAGGTGCCATACTAAAAACGTTAGCTGCCTTTATGAATAGTGAGGGTGGCTCATTATTGATTGGTGTTAATGATGAGGGGCAACCTTTGGGGTTAGAAAAAGATTTTGAAACTCTCAAAACCAAAAATCGAGATGGTTTTGAAGTTGCCCTGATGACGGCGATTGCAACAAAACTTGGAACACCGCAATGTGCACGTGTAACAATTCTGTTTCATAAAATTGAAAACCAGGATATCTGCCATGTCCTGGTCTCAAAATCTCAAAAAGCAGTTTTTCTCGAAGCTGGCAAAGAAACAAAATTTTTCCTGCGAGCAGGTGCCGGTACGAAAGAGCTGAATGTTAAAGAGGCTGCTGAATATATCTCCGATCATTGGTAGACAAACAAAACCGTTAGAAGTCTTCGTTAATGATATGACAAAATGATGCCCCTTTCCCGTGGGATACTAAATGCCTTCCTACCATAAATGCCAAAAACACACATGCTTCACCTTGAGCTGGTTAGCATTGGTTGTCTTTCTTCCAGTGATGCTGATTAATGGTTGTGCTTCACTCCCTGCTAATATCGAAGGTATCCCTTCATATACCGATATGCAGACCGCTGAAACATTACTGGGTCAAGAAGTTAGTTCTGTTACCAGAAAGCATCAGAACTTGTCAGGTTTTCATGCTTTCCCAAATGGGATTGAGGCCTATGCCGCACGTTTGCGACTGATCAGAAACGCAGAGAAGACCTTGGATCTTCAATATTTTATATGGAATCATGATTTAACTGGAATGTCGCTATTTAACCGACTTCTTGAAGCTGCTGATCGTGGGGTGCGAGTTCGACTATTGCTGGATGATATGGATACTGCTGGAAAAGAGAAAAACCTGCATATTATCAATGCGCATCCTAATGTAGAAATCCGTTTATTTAATCCTTTTGCCAACCGTGATAACCGCTGGGTAGATTTTCTGACCGATACCCATCGTGTGAATCGTCGTATGCATAACAAAAGTTTAATCGCAGATAATCAAGCCGTAATTTTAGGCGGACGTAACATCGGAGATGAATATTTTGATGCCGCGACTGAAGTCGGCTTTGCTGATATGGATGTTCTTGCTATCGGTCCGATTACGGTTGAAATATCGCAATCATTTGATCTTTACTGGAATAGCCAATGGACCTATCCCTTATCAGCTTTTTCCGCAAAGATTGTTGTAGATAAGGGAATTGTACAGGACTTTAGACAGAAATCTGATAAGTCTTTTATTGAGGGAAAAGACACCGAATATGCCAAAGAATTGAAGAAAATAGGACTAATGACGGTGTCTGGTTTGGATGATCTGGTTTTTACCTGGGGTGATTGGTCGTTGTTTTATGACCTTCCAGATAAAATTGACGCAAAAAAAATCAACCGGACCACTCACTTGACACCCAAGCTAATGGAGAAAATGGATGAAGTTCAGCAGGAATTAAATATCGTTTCTCCCTATTTTGTTCCAGGCGAAAAGTTCACCACCTATCTGACAGGACTAGTAGTAAAAGGAATCCACGTCCGTATCATCACAAATTCTCTGGCGGCAACAGATGTCTCTCTCGTTCATGCAGGCTATATGCGTTACCGGAAAGCTTTGTTGAAAGGAGGGGTTGAGCTGTATGAGTATAAGCCTCACAAAATCACCAGGGATACTAAAAAAATAAAATGGCCAGGTTCATCCCGTGGGTCCTTGCATGGAAAAATTTTAGGGTTTGATGATCAGTATGTTTTTGTCGGTTCATTCAATATGGATGCGCGGTCGGTGGTTCTCAATACGGAGTTGGGGGTCTATTTTGAATCTTCAAAATATGCAACCTATTTATCTGACACTCTAGAAAAAAAGGCCGTCCTCAAATGCTACCAGCTCCAGTTGACAGAAGATGACAAATTAGAGTGGGTGACATTTGAGGACGGCCAAAAAATAACGTTTTTTGTCGAACCAGAAACAGGCATTTTACAGCGATTAATGACCAGACTGTTTTCAACTTTTGTTCCTGAACGCCAGCTATAAGAAGTCTTTGGTCAAATTAATTATGTAGTTCAGTAAACCACCGGCTTTGCCGGTGTGACTAAAAAAGGC
>JAOZOH010000047.1 GCA_029933365.1 Desulfuromusa sp.
GCATCCGGATTGTCTATATAGAGGAGTTTAGTAAACTTGGAGTTGAAAAAGTAATCGCTGAAGCGAGACGGGTGGTTGGCGATGGCCCGACCTATGTTTCTTTCGATATTGACAGTATTGACCCCGCTTTTGCCCCCGGAACAGGAACCCCAGAGATTGGAGGGCTGACGACGCTAGAGGCGCAGAGTCTCATCCGTGGACTGAGAGGGTTGAACCTTGTCGGCGCAGATGTCGTTGAGGTCTCGCCACCATTCGATCCATCCGGTAATACTGCTTTGATCGGGGCAACAATAATGTATGAGATCCTCTGCCTCCTCGCAGAGAAAATAAATTTAGCCTCTAACTTGGGTTGATTAAACTGCTGATCCACTTTACTTGTTTTGTGCACAAGGGTAGACTTCCTTAATAAATACATGCGAGGAAGCTATGACCGCAGAAACAACAAACCATCCTTTTGACCAACTCACTCCCGACTTCATCATGGATGCAGTTGAGTCACAAGGTTATCGCTGTGATTGTCGAATTCTGACCCTCAACAGCTATGAAAATCGGGTTTATCAGATTGGTATCGAGGATGAGGAGCCACTGATCGCTAAGTTCTATCGTCCGGAACGTTGGTCTGATGCCCAAATTCTGGAAGAGCATGACTTTACTCTGGAACTGGCGGCACAGGAGCTTCCAGTAGTTGCCCCTCTGCGTGATGAAAAGAAAGAAACCCTGCACCAATATCAGAGTTTTCGTTTCAGTCTGTCACCACGCAAAGGCGGACACTCACCGGAACTCGATAATCTTGAACATTTGCGGATTATCGGTCGACTGCTCAGTCGCATCCATTTGATGGGAGCAAGCCATCCATTCAATGAACGGCCAACACTTGATTGCCAAAGCTTCGGTCACGAGTGTGCCACTTTTATTGTTGAAAAATTTATCCCGGATGATTATCGAGAATCGTATCAATCGTTAACTCGCGACCTGTTGCAGCAGATCGATGATCGGTTTGCACGTCTCGGATCAGTTCAAAATATTCGGGTTCATGGTGATTGTCATAATGGTAATATGCTCTGGCGGGATGGGGCTCCCCACTTCGTTGATTTTGATGATGCCCGGATGGCTCCGGCAATCCAGGATCTGTGGATGTTGCTGTCCGGCCCGGAAGATCAACAACAGCGGCAGCTCGATATAATTCTGGAAGGATACCACCAGTTTTACGATTTTAATTTCGCCGAATTGCAACTGATCGAACCGTTACGCACTTTGCGGATGATCCATCACAGTGCCTGGTTGGCCAAGCGTTGGGACGATCCCGCTTTTCCGAGAACCTTTCCCTGGTTTAACAGTATCCAGTACTGGGGTGAACATATTTTGGAACTGCGCGAACAAATGGCAGCATTGCAGGAACCACCGTTGCAACTGTAGATAAAAAAGCAATCGATAGAAACTTCCTTTATTGGCTACTCCCACCATAGGATCAACATCCCTGGCTGGAAAGTGGCCAACCCCAAAACCGATCGCCCGCTGGTGGAACAGGTGATTCGGAGTATTGAAGATTTGTAAAAAAAACGACCGGAGGGATTATATCCCCCGGCCGTTTTTTAGTTGTCAGCTAATTTTTACTTAGCAGCTGCACGTGCGGCGTCAAGCCAGCTATTCCATTTCGCCTGGTTTGCGGCAATCCACTCTGTAGCGTGACGTTCGATAGCCTTCTGTGACTTCTGACCGTCTTGCATTCTGGTGTTTTGTTCGCTGATGTCAGCCAGCGGAAGTTTGAAAACTTCAAAAAACTTTTCTGCAGCCGGGTTCTTGGCAAGAAACTTTTTATTAGCAACGATCTGGATATCGCTGACAACAAAGCCTGCTTTGAGGGGATCGGTAACTGCACCGGTCACACCGGTGACTGTCATTCTATCTTCGCCAATTTTTTGGGACTCAGTTGGGTTAATTTCCGGTACGTTAATCCACATGACATCTTCGCCAGGCTTCATTTTGAAGACAGTCCAGTTTGGTGTCCAGGAGTAAAAGAAGACCGGTTCACCTGCTCTGTAGCGTGCCAGCACATCAGCAATAGTTGCCGAATACGATGCTTTGATCAGGTTAATATCCTTATCGAGATCATAAACATCCATATGGTGAGCAGTTGTTTTTTCACAGTTCCAGCCGGCAGGACAGGAAGTTAAATCGGCCTTGCCATCACCATTCGAATCAAACGCTTTTTTGACTTCGGGGCGTTTAAAATCATCGAGGGATTTAATCCCGAACTTTTCGACCTCTTTTTTTGATACCAGGTATCCTTGCAATCCACCAGCCTTGACAACATAACCAACCTTTTTGGCATGCTCGTCAAAATTTTTCGGCAACTGGCCATCTTGACCTGGGAACCAGCCGTTGGCCCAGTAGTCGACATCTCCTAGAACAACTGATTGGTAGAAAATGGGGTTTTGTAGTTCTGTTGGTTTCTTTACTTTGTAACCCAGCTCTTTCAAGCCAAAACGGACGATAGCTTCTTGAAAATAACCGGTATTCCAGGTTGCTCGAGCAGGCTGAACCTTAATTCCCTTACCGGGCTGTTGTTGACTGGCAAAAACCGGAAATGCCAGTGACAGCAACAGAAGGACGAACATAATACGTTTCATGTTTTTCTCCTTTTTTCGTGTTATGGGTGAATAGATACTATTTTTTAGCCAAGCCTTGGGTGATCCGGTCGAGTATCATTGCCAGGAGGACAATAGATAATCCACCGATAGTCGCCAGGCCGATTTCCAATGTATTCAGCCCTTGAACTACGGGGTTGCCAAGCCCCCCTGCACCGATGAGTGCGGCAATAACCACCATCGATAGAGCCATCATAATAGTCTGATTAAGCCCTGCCATGATCGATGGCATGGCAAGTGGAAACTGGACCTTACGCAGTATCTGCCAGGGGGTGGCACCAAATGCGGTTGCAGCTTCAACCAGCTCAGGCGAAACTTGACGAATGCCCAGACTGGTCAGGCGAATAATTGGCGGCAGAGCAAAGACGATGGTCGCCAGGATGCCGGAAACTGTACCGATACTGAACAGCATGACCACTGGAATCAGGTAAACGAAAGCCGGGGTGGTCTGCATAGCATCGAGACATGGGCGTAAAAACATTTCAAATCGGTCACTGCGCCCTGCCATAATCCCAAGAGGGATACCGGCAACCGCGCAGAATATCACCGAGGTAATCACCATTGCCAGGGTGGTCATGGTGTCTTCCCATAGCCCGAGGTAGCCAATAAGTAGAAACGTCAGAAGAGTAAAGACAGAGACCTGTTTTCCTGCATAGCGCCAGGCGGCAAAAATAAATAAAAGGATAACCACGAACGGTGGTAGCGCAGCAAACAGCCATTCCAGGCTTTCCAGGCTGATCTCAACCGGGATCTTGATGACCTGAAAAAAAGCACGATAATTAAGCACTAACCAGTCAACAAAAGTTTGGATCCATACATCAAGCGGTATTAGTTGTTCCTCAAAATTGAAAATTCTCATCGGTCTGTTTGACTCCACATATATGCTTAAGCTGTTGTTGCAGGGGTTTCTTCCGGTTCACTTCGATGGAGGGTCCGCAGAAACAGGTTCTTGGACACAGCACCCAGATACTTCCCATCACTATCAAGAATCGGCAGTGCCCAAGGATGGCTCGCCACTTCGGGTAGAATATCCTGTAATGAGTCACTGGTGAGCGCTGGCACAACATTATCGATATAGGCATTTGAAATTATCTGTGGTCGTTCCTGTTGGTCAAGTAGCTCGCGGAGGGAATCTGATGAAATAATCCCCTGAAATTTCCGATTACTGTCGACAACATAGCCATAGTCACGATCATTTTTGATCAAGCGTTGCAGGGCAGCACGTGGGTTCTTTCCGTCGACAATAACAATCGTAACCTGGGTATCAACAGCAATATCACCGGCAGTGAGAATGTTGGTTGGATCGACGCCACGGAAGAAGGCACGGACGTAATCATCGGCAGGATTTTGTAGAATTTCCTCCGGTGTTCCAACTTGTACGACACTTCCCCCTTCCATAATGGCAATTCGGTCGCCGATGCGCATAGCCTCATCAAGGTCATGGGAAATGAAAACAATTGTCCGCTTAGCTTTGGCCTGTAGCTTCAGCAGTTCATCTTGCATTTCGGTCCGGATTAAGGGATCAAGGGCTGAAAAAGCTTCGTCCATCAATAGAATATCTGGATCAACAGCCAAACCGCGAGCCAACCCGACTCGCTGTTGCATACCGCCGGATAATTCATCCGGCATGCTATTCGCCCAAGCCTCCAGACCAACCTGCTCCAAAGCCTGAAGTGCCCGAGACTCCCTGGTTTTTTTATCAATACCGTCCATTTCCAAACCAAAAGCAGCATTCTGTAATACGGTCATGTGTGGCATCAGGGCAAAAGATTGGAAAACCATACTCATTTTTTTGCGGCGCATCTTGACCAGCTGTTCATTGTTCATCCTGACAATATCTTCGTCATCGATAAACACTTGTCCGGCGGTGGGTTCGATCAACCGGTTGAGCATTCGAACCATGGTCGATTTTCCAGAACCGGAAAGCCCCATAATGACAAAAATTTCACCGGTATAAATATCGAAGCTGGCATCTTGAACCCCGACAGTTGTCTCGGTTTCTTTGAAAATTTCATCTTTTGTCCGCCCCTGTTCAAGCAGTTTCATCGCCTTTTTAGGGTGTGGGCCGAAAATTTTAAATAGATTTTGAACTCTTAATTTCACTTCTTCGGTCATTATTTTTCCTTATATACTAACTATTTAGAAGAAAATACTTCGTTGGTTTGCGTTTTAATAAGCAGCACTGAACTGCAAATAACAATAGGAGCTACAGTGCTTTTTATGCGCGCGGAATAAAGCAGGTCGTCCGCAAATAGCAGCGCCCTCAGAAAACAGCATGATTTGGTTGTTTTGTAGACAGAGCGACCCGCGACTCGATTTAGCAGGTGTAGCAAAATCAAGCGCAACTCTGAAAGAAAAGGAGATCTGCGAAGCACCACACGGGGTGATGATCTTAACGATCCCCTTGCGGGGCAAGGACGGAACACCCTGGCAGGATATCGCCTAGACGACTTATAGTACAAAGATTAGAGACTGAGGTCAAATGACAATAATTTAATGACAAAGATCTGTTTTAAGATCATCAAACCTCAAGAAAGGTCAGATGCAGATCGCTGAGTCCAACGATTAAAAACCTGTCGAGCAGTTGTGGTTCTCCAAAAATAGTATTGAACAGTTCATTGACCATAAAGCTGGCAAGGATTGTTGCTCCGGCACCAATGACGGGGATCTCTCCCTGAGGTTGTTGAGTACCACTAAAAATATCAGCCAGGGGTTGAGATTTTCCCTTTTGTAATGTGAGGACCTGTCCCTGATCCCCTTCGATTCCTCCATGGATGAGAAATGAACCTACGGCTGAGCCAGCTTCAAGGTTGAAGCGGCTGGAATAATTATCGAGGCAGTCGGCAATAATTGTAACATCGGCTGGAAGCTGGAAGGAGGGATCGATATGCTTTTGCAGCAATTCAATTGTGACGTTGCCATTGATCTGTTGTAGCCGCTGTTTGGCAATAGCAAGCTTGGGCTGACCAATGTCTGTTTCATTGTAGAGGAGCTGCCGATTGAGATCGGGCCAGTTGATCAGTCCGTCATCGACCAGGTAGAGTTTGCCAATCCCAGCTCGGGTTAGTAACTGGCTGACTGTTGCCCCTAAGCCACCAACACCGGCGATCAGAACCGTTGCTGCTTCGAGTTGTTGTTGTCGTTCTTGTCCCCAGTGAAGAATCTGCCGATTGTAGCGTTCTGTTGCTGACACCTAGCCTCCGGCACCAGGAGGGAAGAGGGCGACTACGTCGCCATCTACAACCGGGGTTTCCAACTTTTCGAGATGATGAATATTGCGCCGATTAATCATGATGATGGTTCCAAGGATCGGCTCACTTTTATCATTCAGTAACTTGTGTAAAAATGGCGTTGCTATTTGTCGTTGGAGGCGCTGCAGGAGTTGCCCGACGGTTTCGTTGTCTTCAGCTGGCAATTCGGTTTTTTCCTGTTTCAACAGTAACCGAATTAAACTGTAAAATTGAATCTTGATCATCAGTTATTCCAGGTGAAACAGTGTCTGGGCATAATTGGCGGTGCCAGTAAGCATCTGTTTTCCAGGAAAAACACTACGGGTGCTGATTAGCTGGTAATAGAGGCCAGCATCATTGGCTTCACCGATCATGTTTGCCCCGACGACGCGTTGTTTTTCATCAAGGAATACCCTGCGGAAGCGTCCCGTTGTACTATTCCAACTGGTGATAATTTCCGCAACATCATCCTGACAATAGCCGATAGCAGCTACCTCAATCCCAAAAATCTCCGTAATATTATTTTTCAGACTGCCCTGATAGCGGCATTCTATCCCAAGCATATTCAGTGCGGCATTTTCTCCCTGCTCTACCGCAGTCATCCAGTTGCCCTGGATGGTTTTTTCGTTAGAGATAAAGTCTATCCCTTCGGCAGCATCTCCGGCGGCATAAACATCAGGATGACTGCTGCGACAGTTGTCATTGATCAGAATTCCATCAGCCACATCCAGTCCGGCTTCTATTGCAAGGTGGGTATTTGGAGCTACCCCCTTGCCGACAATTAGCAGGTCGCTGCTCAATTGTTTTCCGCTCGTCAGGTTTAGCTGTAATTGTTCTTCTTCAACCATCTCCTTAATATCATTTTGTTTGTGAATGTTAAGACCTTTTGCTTTCAGTTGATCTTCCAGAATGGCAGAAGTCTCAACATCTACAACTCGGCTGAAAATACGGTTGGAACCAACGACCAGATGCTTTTCAGCTTGCTCCGTGGCATGTGAGAGAAGTGGCAAACTGACCAGTCCGGCTCCAACAGCAGTCACGCTCTGTATGTTCTGAAAAAGATCGACCAGTTTTTCTGCGTCAGCCATATGACGGAGAACACAGGCACGTTGTGTTGCTGCAGGCAGGGTTCGAGCTTCTGCTCCGGTGGCAATGAGGAGTTTCTTGAAGTTGATCTCACGACCATCCGCCAGCTGCAGAGAATGTTTCTCCGGATCAACTGAGATCACGGAATGACCTAGAATAGCGGTGACGCCCCATTCCTCATAAAAGGAGTGATCAACAATATCGAGACCCTCACGGAGGATATGACCGCCGATGTAATAGGGGGTCAGAACTCGTGAATAGGCGGGACAATTCTCACGATCAATGAGTGCAATCGATACCTGTCGATCATGGCGGCGTAAAGTTCGTAAAGCCTGTAGTCCTGCAGCACTATTGCCAATAATGACAAAATCATAGTGTTCAGCCATAGAGTTTCCCCTGATTAGTTCAATGGATGGTGTCAGTAAACCCGGGACTGTCCCCGCATGGGGGCTGTCCCAGGTTTTTGCGGTGTGAACCGCTGCGTTTTCATAGCCCGTAAACTTCTGGGACAGCCCCCGATGGAGCTGGGGACAGTCCCGAGTTTCCTCAAAGTTTAGAGTATTACAGTCGTATTCTGGGGACATGTAACAAAGTACATGTCCCCAGAATACTTACAGGTTGTTTTTAATAGCTAAGCCAGACCAAGAGTCTGGAGTCTCTCGTCGGTTGGAATTCCTTCTGTGCTCCAACCTCGCTCCTGATAGTATTCAGGAAGCATTTCACCCAACTTGGCAACTTCACCCTTGAGCGGTCCATCAGAGATTGGTTCTTCCAGAAGCCGTTTCGGTAGAGTGTCTTGAGATGGATCAACCCCGGCCTTGAGGTTAAAGACCCGCTCCATATTATAGATCCGCTCACCTATTTCCATGATCGTCGCTTCGGTAAACTCGGCTCCTGTTGCAGCGGTAAGGAAATTGGCAAACTGCGGAGCACCAATAGCAAAAGTGGTAAACAGACAGATGCCTGAAGAATCAACTGTTGCGGTGAAATCTTGAAAGATTTTGGTCCAGACCGCTTTGTCTTCAGTTGCCTGAGGATCAAGCTTTTCTGGCAAGCCCAGAACCTCCGGTGAAATCATATAGCCACGAACATGGCAAGCTCCACGGTTACTGGTCGCATAATTCAGGCCGATTCCCTGGATACCACGACCGTCATAAGCGGGGAATTCGAGTTTTTTCACCGACATCGAAAGCTCCGGGGCACCGAAACTTTCAGCCAGGCGGTAGGAACCCATGGCAAGTTTTTCACCAAACCCTTCCCGTTTGCCGGCCATTTCAACCAGCTTAACCATTGCATCAGCATCACCAAAACTCAGCGGCATGCCGATTTCTTCCTCGCTGACCAGCCCTTTTTCGGCCAACTCCATGGCGCAAGCCACTGTCGTTCCGACAGTGATAGTATCCATGCCGTATTCGTTACAAATATAATTGGCTTTGGTAATTGCAGCCAGATCATCTACGCCGCAAGCAGATCCCAAGGCAAAGAGGGTTTCATATTCAGGTCCCTCACCATCGCCGCCAAAACGAGAACCCGCTAAACCGGTCACTCGACCACAGCCGATAACGCAACCCATACACCCTTTATTACGCTTAAGGTAGGTTGAAGCCAGAGCTTCCCCAGAAATGGCTTCGGCTCCCTCAAAGGTATCCTTCTGGAAGTTGTTGGTGGGTAAGGCACCGAGCTGATTAATGACATTAACCAGCACCGGGGTGCCAAGGGCAGGAAGACCCTGACCAGAGACGGGATTCGCTTTGAGCAAACCATAAGAGTCAAGAGCTGCTTCACGGTATGCGACGGGATCGGCAATTTTAACCCCACCGGTACCACGTACCGCTATCGCCTTGAGGTTTTTACTTCCCATAACCGCACCGATTCCGGTCCGTCCGGCGGCGCGATGCTTATCATTGATAATCGCAGCAAAGCTGACCAGGTTTTCACCAGCTTGGCCGATACAGGCAACCTTGGCATCGCCGTGGAATTCGGCAAGGATAGCATCCTCGGTCTCTTTGGTTGACTTGCCCCAAAGGTGGACCGCACCCACCAGCTGAGCTTTGTCGTTATGAATTTGCAGATAAGAAGGATACTCCGCCTTACCTTCAAAAATAACCATATCGTAACCGGCATAGCGAAGTTCACAAGGGAAGTATCCCCCCGAATTGGAGCTGGCAATAGTTCCGGTCAATGGTGATTTGGTGATCACCATATAGCGGCTATTCGCGGCACCATAGGTTCCTGTCAACGGCCCGGTCGCCAGAATCAGTTTGTTTTCAGCTGAAAAAGGATCAACATCAGCGGCGACTTCTTCAGTGAAATATTTAGTCCCTAATCCGCGGCCACCAAGGTACTCTTTTGCCCATTGCTCATTGAGAACTTCATCGGTGCAGGTTCCGGCGGTCAGGTCAACACGTAATAGCTTTCCGCTCCACCCTTTTAGGCTAAATCTACTCATTTTCGCACCTCCATCTGTCCCTCTTTCATTGCGTCAACAAAGCGCAACATTTTTTGCCGCAGCGGTGTGTCCTCTTCTTCCAGAGTCAGACACTGGGTTGGACAGAAAGCGACACATTCGGGGGTATCACCACCACAGAGATCGCATTTGTCGACCTTGCCAAGGGATGGGACATATTTGATCATTCCAAAAGGACAGGCGCTGACACAGGTACGGCAACCAACACAGCGATCCCGGTCAACGATAACCACGCCGGATGGCATCTCTTTGCTGATGGCAGATTTAGGGCAGGCTTTGACGCACCAGGGGTCATCACACTGCATACAGGTGACAGTGATAAACTTGGCTTCATCAAGAAAAACCTCGTTGAAAATACGCGAACGACTGGGCATGAATTCTCCCGTATGCTTAAAAGAACAAGCCATCTCACAGGTTTTGCAACCGATGCACTTCGACGGTTCGATGCGAATCAGTTTCTGCATAGTCTACCTCCTTGGACAGTTGATTATGTTATCATTTGGGGCGGGAGACGGGTGCTGATGTGTTGATAATGGCAGGTCAGCATGAATCCCCCAAAAACGTGCACAACAAAAAAATTATAACAGCTTTTGATTTTTCAACAACAAAATATATGTTAAACTTCATATAATTTTGTAACCCGTATCCAAGGTCTGTAAGCATAATGTTTTTATCCGATAATTTTGGTCGAAAAATTAACTATTTACGTCTGTCTGTGACCGATCGCTGCAATATGCGTTGTGTCTATTGTATGCCGGCTGACGGGATTGATAAACTGGGGCATAGCGAAATATTGAGCTACGAGCAATTCTTGCTGATTGCCGAAGCGGCTGTTTCTCTGGGGATTGAAAAAATACGTGTGACTGGCGGTGAGCCTTTAGTCAGAAATGGGATCATTGGGTTTCTGGAACAACTGGCAAATCTTTCAGGGTTAAAGCAGTTGGTATTGACCACCAATGGGGTGCTTTTGCCTGAGATGGCTCAGGCATTGAAAGATGTGGGGGTACAGCGCCTTAATATCAGTCTTGATTCACTGCAAACGGCAATGTTTACTCAGTTGACCCGGCGAGATTTGCTCTCCCAGGTTCTGGCCGGGATTGCTGCTGCTGAAAAAGTTGGGCTCTCTTATAAAATCAATATGGTGGTGATGCGTGGTTTTAACGACAATGAAATCCTCGATTTTGCCAGGTTGACGCAGGAGCATGATTGTACGGTGCGTTTTATTGAATATATGCCGACATTGAAGGAGGAAAACTGGCGTTCGCTGGTTGTCTCCAGCAAAGAAGTTTTACAGCGCTTGAATGACCATTATTGTCTCCATCCTGTTGATCGGGGGGCTTTGGCTGGCCCGGCAGAGGAGTTTGCTATTGATGGGGCTCTGGGGCAGATTGGCGTGATTGCTCCGCTTTCCGGACACTTCTGCCAGGATTGCAACCGAATCCGTATCACCGCTTCAGGACATGTTCGTACCTGCCTTTTTTCTGATCATGAGTTCGATTTGAAACCGCTGCTGATTCCGGGAAATGTTCCTCAGGTTGCCGGCGAATTACAGCGGCTGGTCACTGATAAACCTGCCTGTCATACTCTCAATTCCTCCACTGCTGAATATTCAGCATTTTCTATGGCACAAATTGGCGGCTAATCCAGTAGAAGAAAACTCAATTTTCACCTTCCAAGGAACCTGAAATGGATATTTCTCAAACAATTGCAGCTCTGAAACAGGATCCAGAATTTGCCGAAAACGTTGGTATGGTACTGATTCATAACGGTACCGTGCGTGGCTGGTCGCGGGGTGATCATTCTCCCGTCAGTCAGATTGAAGTTATGGCAGATCAGGCCAAGGTTGAACAGATTCGCGGTGAAATTGAACGGATGGAAGGGGTTTTTAAAGTTGTGGTGGAAGCCCACTCGGGGGTGATGCAGCCGGGTGATGATTTGTTGTTTCTGATTGTTGCTGGCGATATCCGCGAGAATGTCAAACCTGCTCTGGCATTGCTGCTCGATCGGATTAAAGCTGAAGCCATCAGTAAAAATGAGATTTGTAAATAAAGAAGATATTTATGGTTAAGAGTTTTACGGCTGCGAGAAGAATAATTCTGGATAATATCTCACCACTGGGAGCAGAGCCGGTTGATTTGTTACACCTGGTTGGTCGGGTGTTGGCGGAGGAGATCCCTGCTCCGTGGGATATGCCCCGCTGGGATAATTCTGAGATGGATGGTTTTGCGGTCAGGGCAAAAGATTGCCAGCTGTTTGCCAAGCTAAAGGTTACTGGCTATGTCCCTGCTGGAGCAACTGCCGAAGGTGTTACAGTTGTCCCCGAAACCGCGATAAGAATTATGACGGGAGCACCAATTCCGACTGGTTGTGATGCGATTGTGCCGATTGAAAATACCGCGCCAGATGAAAACTTTGTCGTTATTCGACAACCCGTGCAGGCTGGTGATTATATTCGTTTTCGTGGCAGTGATATCAGTAAGGATGAAATGATGCTTCCGCTTGGAACCATTCTCCGCCCGGTTGATATCAATCTGCTGGCTTCCTTTTCTCGGACGACGGCACAGGTTTATCGCCGTCCCGAAGTTGCTATCCTCTCAACCGGTGATGAACTGGTTGCCCCGGGGGAAAAAACTATATCCGCACAGATTATTGATAGCAATGCCTATTCCCTTGCTGCTGCAATCAGCGAAATCGGTGCCATTCCCAAATTACTTGGCATTGCCCAGGATAATCGTGAGAGCCTCAAGGAGAAAATCACTCAGGGGCTAAAGGCTGATGTGTTGATTACATCTGCAGGGGTTTCGACCGGAGATCGGGATCTGGTGCGTGAAATACTGGAAAGTGCCGGGGTCAAACGGCTGTTCTGGAAAGTTGCGATCAAACCTGGAGGGCCGACTGCCTTTGGTTCCAACGGGAATAAGCCAGTTTTTTCCCTGCCGGGTAACCCGGTTTCGAGTCTGATCGGGTTTGAGGAACTGGTCAGGCCGGCATTGCTGAAAATGATGGGACACTCACGAGTTATTCGACCCCTAAGTAAAGCAACGGTAAAAACCGCGTTGTACAACGAAACGAGCAAAACCCGTTTTCTGCGGGTTAATGTCGAGAAAACTCCAGAGGGTCTGGTGGCAGAGAGCGCTGGTGATCAGAATACGGGCATCCTCAGTACTATGATCAAAGCCAATGCCATTGCTGTACTGGCAGCGGAAGAAACTGAACTCTCAGCCGGGGAACTGGTTGATGTGCAATTATTGGGTCCCTTAGAATAACCCACCAATCCCCAACATTCCTTGGGTCAGGATGAGGATGCCAAAGACAATCAATAGCCCGCCACTGATGAGCCGAATGACCAATGGATGGGCATTCACCTGTTTGATTCTCTGTCGCACCGACTGTGAGGCATAACCTATCAAGAGCATTGGAATGGCAAATCCAAGAGAATAGCAGGTCAATAAAATCAAACCGGTAGAGAGCCTGCCATCGGTAGCAACCAAAGTCAGAACTCCTGCTAGCATTGGCCCAACGCAGGGAATCCAGACTAATCCCAAAGTCAGCCCCATAACCAAGCCAGACCAGCGCCCCTTGCTGTGATTCTGAATATTTGAAAACAGGGTCAGCTTTTTGAACAAATTAATATCAAACAGCATCAGTAGGCCAAATAACAGAATAAGGACCCCCGCCACTTTTTCAAGTACTGGCATTGTTCCTGCGATGGCACCGCCAAACAGTGATGTCAGTATTCCCATAGCGATAAAGCTGAGGCTTAAGCCCAAGACTATCAGCAGGGGACGGTGTTTGTGGTCAGCCTCTGTCCCGGCAACAACAATTGGAACGACAGGGAGAACGCAGGGCGAGGCGATACTGGCGATTCCGGCAAAAACAGTCATCGCAATAGTGGTAACGCTCAGGTCAAGTGGAGTCATGGTATCAATTTTTCGGAATTTGGTTGAGGAGGTTACGAATGGTCTCTGCCGCGTGTACCCCCGGTGGTAGCCGGGTGATCTCTTTACCGGAAGAGTCAGCTAATAAAATCGTTGGCAGTGCCCGAATCCCGTAAGCATAGAAAATATCCATATCTTCTTTAACCGTTGTTTGTACTGGCCTGACCAGAACTTTACCTGCAAATTCGTCAGCCATCTGAGAGAGGATATCTCCCTGCATCCGGCATGGTCCACCATTTGGATCGATAAAGAATACCAACAGATGGTCAGCGACTGCTGGGCTCTTTTGTGCTACTTTTGTCTCTGTTGCTGCTGGTGTTGGCTGAACTGTCGACTGGGTTGGTTGCTCTTGTGAACAGCCAAACAGTAAGATAATGGTTATCATGAGGATAATATTTTTCAACATATAAAAGACTCCTTTGTCTCTTGCTTATATATAGGGATTTGTCTATGTATGTCAAGTGTTCGGAAGATAAGTTCTGCGGGCGGTTGGGTATTTACCGGAAATAATTGACAGGGTCAAGCATAAGCGTAGAATTTCATTTGCTATCTTTAAAATCTTTCAGGGGAGTTGGTCATGTCTGACGAAGCAACTTTTTTTCTACCAGTAAAAGATTACTGTCATCGCGAACTAATTACCTGCAACATCAAAGATACGGTAAAAATAGCTGCAGAAGTTATGCGGGATAACGGAATTTCCAGTTTGATTGCCTGTGATGATGATAAGCAACCGATCGGTATTATGACCGATCGAGATTTGCGTAACAAGGTCATTGCTGGCGGGCTGGACCCGTTGGTGGTTCAGGTTAATGCGGTGATGACCACACCGGTTATCTCAGTCCGTGAAGATGACACCCTGTTTGAAGTTCTCTATCGGATGTCTCGTAATCGTATCCACCGGGTTGGTGTTGTTGATGCTGATAACGTGCTGGTTGGGCTGATCAATGAATCTGATATTATCCGTTTACAGAATCGATCCCCGCAACGGTTATTGCAGGCAGTGGATGAGTCAGAGTCAATAGCAGCTTTGAAGAAAATTTACCAGGAAAGTGAACAACTGGTCGTTTTTCTTAGTCGAAATGGGGTTCGCAGCAATGAACTGGTGCGGATGATTTCACTGATAAACGATCAAATTTCAGCGCACTTGATTGGTCTGTTGAAACAGGGGCGCTTTAAGAACATGGGGGAGAAAAGTGCATTTATGGTTCTTGGAAGTGAAGGGCGGCAGGAACAGACCCTGAAAACGGACCAGGACAATGCGATGATTATTGCTGATGATGCCAGCTCTGAAGAAATTGCCGATATTGAAGCCTTTTCTCAAATTCTGATAGATGCATTGATCGAAATCGGGGTTCCGGAATGCCCCGGTGGGATCATGGCAAGAAATGAATTCTGGCGGCGGAGCCTTGCCGATTGGAAGAGCGCAATCGATCATTGGGTGGGAACTCCCAGCAATCAAAATATCCTTAATTTCAGTATGTTTTCTGATATGCGCGCAATTTGTGGTGACCGTGCTCTAGAGAGTCAACTTAAAGAATATATTATTCAAGTCGCTGAAGAAAATAGTATCTTTCTTGCCAAAATGGCGCAGAATGTCTGCCGTTTTTCACCACCACTTGGTTTTTTTGGTCAGATCAAAACAGAATCTTCAGGAGCTCACTCTGGGTTGCTGGATCTTAAAAAGGCAGGCATTTTTGCCTTGACCGAAGGAATTAAAATTCTGGCATTGAGTGAAGGTATGCTGGGTGGAAGTACCCATGACCGATTGAATTTTCTCCTGGAGAAAGAGGTTCTCAATCAAGAGCAAGTCAGTGATATCGAAGCCAGTTTCAATCTGCTGACCTTCCTGCGTCTGCGCGGGCAGGTTGAGTCTGCGGCAGCAGGCCGGGAAGTCTCCAATTTTATCTCTCCTGGTTCTCTGGATCGGGTGGAAAAGGGCCGTTTAAAGCTGGCCCTTGAAGTCGTAAAATCTTTTCAGGGAACAATCAGTCAACACTTTCAATTGAATATGTTGAAAAATTAACTGATTTTGCTATCTGCCCCGTTTTTGTCGGATTTGCACAATATCTCTCGCTTCAATCTTTCTTTCTGGGGGAGAAAGTGGCCATAGCTAGCTGAGAGGGGTATTGAAAATGTTATGAAAGAGATAACAGAGACAACGAGCTCACCGTTTCAAATTCACAATGTGCGGATGTTTATCCTGTTCCGGGTGTTGTTCAACGCCCGTTTTTACTATCCGGTTTTTTCCATTCTGTTTCTCGATTTTGGCCTGACACTTTCACAATTTGCCATACTTAATGCAGTTTGGGCGGCGACTATCGTTCTTTGTGAGGTTCCCTCCGGTGCGCTGGCAGATACTATCGGGCGGCGCAATCTGCTCGTCTTTGCCGGTTTTCTGATGGTGATTGAAATTGCCATCTGGGCATTTGTCCCGCGTGCTAATTTGACGCTGCTGTTCTGGGTGTTTGTCCTCAACCGAATATTGAGTGGCATGGCCGAAGCAGCTGCCAGCGGTGCCGATGAAGCACTTGCCTATGACAGTTTGCAGCAAGAAGGCAATATTGAAGACTGGGGGCGGGTTCTGGAGCGGCAGATTCAGGTTCAGTCGGTTGGTTTTGTCATTGCCATGACTCTGGGTGGCATCATCTATGATCCACAGTTGCTGCAAAAAGGAGTTAATCTGTTGGGATTTGGAATGTCGATATCCCGTGAAACAACCTTGCGTTTGCCCATATATCTGACTTTGATGACTGCAGTCTTGACCTTGCTGACAACTTTGCGGATGCACGAGGTTGTTGGAAAAGTAAGCTCGTCAGGTTGTCAGAGCCGACAGGCAATCAATGAGTCATTCCGGCTGGTCTGGCAAGCCGGCCGTTGGATTTTCAGGACCCCATTTGTCCTGGGGTTGATGCTATTTGGACTGCTCTACGACAGTGTGGTGAGAATGCTGATAACCATGGCCAGTCAGTATTATCGCATCATTGAAATTCCCGAGGCATTGTTTGGTGTTATCGGATCCATATTGGCCTTATTTGGCTTTGTTCTTCCCGGTATGGCACGCCGTTTAAGTGAAAAACGGTCACCTCTATTCAATCTGATTTTTGTAGCAGGTTTAGTTCTGCTGGGATTGATCGGGATGTCTTTTGTCTGGCCGAAGATTGGTATTCTTCCGGCGCTGCTTCTGTTCAGCACCCTTTACCTGCTTGGATTTTTTCTCAGCTATTACCTGAATCAGGCAACCAGTACCGATCAACGGGCGACCGTGCTTAGTTTTAAGGGGTTGTTTCTGAATCTGGGCTATGGTGGAATCGGGATTCTCTATGCGCTTTTGCTGGCACACTTGCGTGGCCAAATCAGTTCTCAGCAGGTGGATGTCGCTGAGGATACACTCAAGAATATTGTTTTTGTTGATTCACTGCCCTGGTTCGGTTGGTATTTCGTTGTTTGCCTATTGGTGCTGCTTATCTGTTTTACCAAACCTTTGCGAAACAAACTCCTTTGAACTGTTTTGCCCGCTATGGTATTTACAAAGCATGCTGGTTGCATAAATCTCCATTTTTTATACACTAACTTTCTGCGACACCGTGGTTTTTGATGCGCCAATACTTAACTCTATTATTTTATGCGGTTATATTGTCCCTCCTGTTTTCCTGTGCTCCTCCCTCACGACCGATAGCTCCCCCTGCTTCTGATACAGACCCAATTGCTGAAATGCTTAACGAAGGAACTCCATCCTCGGGTTCATTGCAGAAAATGGGTTTCTCCGTTCAGGTTGGCGCCTTCAAACAACTTGATAATGCTGTTCGTCTGGAGCAATCGTTGGCACAACGTGGTGTTGATGCCTATTATTTCCGTCATGATTCGGGTCTTTATAAGGTTCGTTTCGGTAACCACACAAGTTATCAGAATGCACGCAGTGAGGCGGAACGGCTGCAAGTTCAAGGGGTGATTGGCCAATTTTTTATTGTGATCCCGGAAAATTATGCCGCGGCCAGAATTCAACGCAGTGGCCAAGGGGATTTACGCACCGAACTAGTTTTGACGGCGCGAAGATTTATAGGTGTTCCCTATCGCTGGGGTGGTGAAGATCGCAACAATGGCTTTGATTGCAGTGGATTGACTATGGTCAGCTATCGCTTGAATGGTTTGAATCTGCCACGCAACTCTCGTGCTCAATTTAAGGCTGGCCGTGCGGTAGCCAAAAAAAATCTAAAAAAAGGGGATTTGGTTTTCTTTGCCACGAAAGGGGGGAAGCGAGTGACCCATGTCGGAATGTATATCGGCAATGGCCAGTTTATCCATGCGCCACGGACGGGGAAAACCGTTCGAGTGGCAAAGTTGTCCAGCAGCTTTTTTAAGAAAACCTATGTTGCTGGAAGGGCCTACCTGTAAAGATCTGCACCATTTACAAGGACTCCTTAATATCACAATTTTTTTTGTATCATTTTGCCCTGAGGGATGTTTGCGTGCCAAGAAATTGAATCTAATTGTTCAAAAAACACATATAAATAAGATTTTCTTATATATGTTTGAAAAGGTAACGCTTAAATACGGGATATGTTGATATTGGTATATTAGTAAGATTAATACATGGATAAGAAACTTTAGCTTTAATGTGATTTCAAAGTGTGCAATTCTGCTACATTCCAGATTCCCTAGTATTTAAGTGAAGATATTTAGATTTAATTGTCGAGATTCTACATATTGATAAATTTTTTTCTCGAGCGACACACTTGAGTTTAAGCCAGAAATCAGCTTGGCTTCAGGAGTATGATGATGAGCGCAGGTCGAATATTAGTGGTCGACGATGAAAACTTGGTGTGCTGGTCATTGGCCAAAATGCTCAAACATAGCGACTATCTGGTAGAGATTGCCAATACCGGAATAGACGCTCGCACTAAGCTGAAAAGCTTTCATCCCGATTTGATCATTCTGGATGCCTCTCTCCCCGACACAGATGGCCTGCAACTTCTGGAAGAGTTTAAAACTGAAAATGCAGAAATCCCTGTTATCTTTATGACATCAAGTTACCATTCTGATCTGGCTTTTAAGGCGTTCAGTATGGGGGCAGAGGATTACATAGGTAAACCCTTCAATATCGATATGGTAGAGCGGGCAGTTCAGAAAATATTTGTCAAAAAAGATCTCGCCAAAGAGGTTGGACCTGAGCAAAAAAAACTCAGAAAAAAATACGAGCAGGATCAACTGGTCGGCAACTGCCCTTCCATGGTCGAATTGTTCAAAACAATCAACATCTGTGCGCGAAATGACTGTAAAACAATCCTGGTTCTTGGCGAAAGCGGTACGGGAAAAGAACTGGTGGCCCATGCTATTCACAATCAGAGTGCTCGCAAAAATGCCCCCCTGGTTGAAGTCAACTGTGCATCCATCCCTGACAATTTGCTTGAAAATGAACTTTTTGGCCATGAAAAAGGTGCCTATACCGATGCCGGAAGTCGAGAAGTCGGGGTGTTTGAACAGGCTGAAGGGGGAACCGTATTTCTGGATGAAATTGGTGATATGCCGCTGAATATGCAGGCAAAAATCCTTAAAGTCATCGAAAACAGGAAATTCCGGCGCCTGGGTGGCCAAAACGATATCGAAACGGATATACGAATTATTACAGCGACAAATCATGACCTATCGACCATGGTTGAGGACGGAACCTTCCGTGGTGATTTATTCTATCGGTTGAATATGATGAGCATCATCCTAAAACCATTGCGTGAGCGAAAAAAATGCATTCCAAGCATGGTCGAATATTTCATAGACCGTCTCAATTGTGAGTATGCCCGTGCGGTTGAGGGTATCTCCAGCGAGGCATTAAGATTGTTGATGGCCCACAATTGGCCTGGAAACGTACGGGAATTACGTAATGCTCTGGAGCGGGCAATGATGCTGGAACAGGGGAAGTTTTTATCGCTAGATAATTTTTGCGTTTCTTCAGCTTCGGAACATGCCAAGGGTTGTGTTTATGGATGCGCAGTCCCTGTAGCCTCTACGATACTTCTCCCTCCAGAGGGAATCAGTATTGAAACTGTAGAAAAGGAATATATCAAACAAGCCCTATCCCGTTACGACGGCAACCAAACCAAGGCGGCAAAATGTTTGGGGCTGACTCTCGATACCCTCCGCTACCGGCGTAAAAAGTACAATTTAGAAAAATACCCTGAAACAACTCCAGACATTTCTACTTCGGCGGATAAAAACATAGGTCAGAGCTCCCCAAAGGTCGTTTCTTGATAACAGAAGCTGTTTTCCCGCGAGCAGGGTGTTTAAAAAACGTTTTCGAGGCAGCAAATACAAGGCAAAAATAGCCGAAAAAGCACAGTCTACATACTGTAAATGAGCATTTTGAGGCTATTTTAAACGCCGCAGTTGCAACGCAGATAGTTTTTCAACAGCCTGCTAAAGGATTATCGTAATGAGCTGTCCCTTTCGTGCCGTTAAGATAACTTTTTTAAGTTGTTTAATGATTCTGAACAGTATGCTGTTCATTGTTGATTCCTTTGCCGAAACCTGTTCAACCACCGATTGTCATGCCGATATCTCCCAAATGACCAATAGTCATTCCCCCGTTGCTGAGGGTGATTGCTCCAGTTGCCATGAACAGGTTCAGGAGCAGCATCCAATAGCGCAGGGAAGCAGTTTTCAACTAGTGGAAACTGGTGCGAAGCTCTGTTACCAATGCCATGATAAATTCGGTCGAAAGCTGACCGTGCATTCTCCTGTTGCTGAAGGTGACTGTCTCGATTGTCATAACCCGCATGGTTCAAATGTCGGGTCCAATCTGTTGCCGGTGGATCACAATCTGACCGAACTGTGCATCGAATGTCACGATTCCGACCTCTTTACCGATAAAGTTGTTCATGGTCCAGCAGCCAGCGGGGCCTGTACCCAGTGTCACAATCCTCACGAAGCCAATCAACCTGGATTATTGAAAAAATCACCGCAAGAGCTTTGCACCAGTTGCCATACAGAGATTGCAGATGGCATGGCAAACTCCCCCGTTGTTCATGCTGCGGTCAAAGAATCAAGCTGTACTGCCTGCCATAATCCCCACAGCGCTCCGGCAGCTAAATTGTTACAAAAAGATATCGAATCCCTCTGCATGGATTGCCATGGCGATGTCGGTCGCAAAGCCCAAAAAGCCAAAGTCAAACATGCCGCACTGTATCGCCCAGAGAAATGCAGCGCCTGTCATGCAACCCACTTTTCTCAATATCCAGCATTGTTGGCCATGCCGGAACAGGAGGTTTGCCTCTCCTGTCACGGTAAGGATGATTACAGCAAGTCAGATCCATTGAACAATATCGCTAAAGAGATTGAGGGAAAAGCGGTTCTCCATGGCCCTTTACAGGATGGCAAATGTTCCGCATGTCATAATCCCCACGGTTCTGGTTATACCCGTTTGCTCAAGGGGGCTTATCCGAAGAGTTTTTACCAACCCTACACTAAGGGCAGCTACGATTTCTGCCTGGAATGCCACGATAAAAACCTGCTCCGTTTTCCTGAAACCAGTATTTATACCGAATTCCGCAACGGCAAACAGAATCTCCACTATCTGCATGTTTCCAACAAATACAAAGGACGCAGCTGTCGTGCCTGCCATCAACCACATGCAGCTGACATGGAAAAACTGATGAGTGAAGCAGGTGCCAAATTCGGTGACTGGAATATCCCGACCCGCTTTATCAAAACGGAAACTGGCGGCAGTTGCTCTCCCGGCTGTCATCAAACCTATGATTATGACCGGAAGACTCCGGTCGACTACCAAAAATAGCCAGCTACCGTTACAGCAATTACAACATCGATTATTTGGGGATATCACCATACCAGAACGAGTTTTCAGGCATATCACCACCCCTGATCTACCTCTTATCCCCAAACTTGACCAGTTCAAGACATCTCTGCTCACCTAAAATAAAAATTCCTCTGTTACTACAGCTACTTCCATAATACAGCTTAGTGTTTAATGAGCTTGGCGATATTGGCACTAAGCTTGCGGTGTTCAGTAGGCTTGAAGTCTTCCCAAAGCGCTATGTTGGAAGATATTCAACTGAAGGTATGCTGCCACATACTAAATTTAAGGGGAGATAAAAAATGAAAACGTCCAAAATCTTTCTGGTGTTGTTTTTAACAATACTATTGAGTTTTGGCTTTAGCGTGGCATCTTTCGCTACTATCGTCAATTCACCACACAACCTAGCTGGCCGTCCTGGCGTTGTAACACAAAATGGTGAGGTCTGTATTTACTGTCATTCACCGCACGTTGAGGATATCACTGTCATCGCTGATTACAATCCCTTGTGGAGTGGTGGTGTGCAGACCAGCACCACTTTTACCCCTTACACTTCCGCGACCATGGATGCTGACATGACAGGCGATCCCCTGGTTGGCCCTACCCGTCTTTGCATAAGCTGCCATGATGGCACCATAGCGATAGATAGTGCCCTGGCTGCATCTCCTGGGACCAGAATGATTGTTCCCCCTAGAAATATTGGTGGAATTATTGGTGGTGGACCCAATCAGCGTCCTGGAGACTCACTGAACAGAGATCATCCGGTCGGGTTTGATTATATCGCCGCTGCAGCCGCAGATGCTGAGATTCAACCTGCAACCGCAGCGTTCGGGAATGGAACTATTTCAGATTATCTTTTTAGCTCAGGGACAGAGGAGATTATGACCTGCGCGACCTGTCACGATGTTCATGAGTGGGGGCCGGGTCATATGTTCCTTCTCGTGGATAATGCGGGTTCAGCACTCTGCCTTAGCTGCCACGATAAATAACCTCGGTTAGTGCTCTACAAGGAAGGTAAATATGAGTGCGCCAAGCAAGCTGGTGCAGACAAGCTGGATAATCCAGCCCGTGTAA
>JAOZOH010000142.1 GCA_029933365.1 Desulfuromusa sp.
TCTGACATAACCAAAAGAGGTTATTTAACCGAGGTAAATTTTTGCATGGCAATGGTTATTGAAAATGTAACGAAGCTGGTTGGAAAAGAATCTCATCTCCGGGACATCTCCCTCCGCCTGGAACCGGGAACCTTCAATATCCTCCTCGGTCGTACATTGTCCGGGAAAACCAGCTTAATGCGACTGATGGCAGGTCTGGATCGACCGACCAGCGGGCGGATTCTGATGGATGAGCGTGACTTGACCGGTGTTTCTGTCCGTAAACGTGATGTCGCAATGGTCTACCAGCAGTTTATTAACTATCCCTCGATGAATGTTTATAAAAACATTGCCTCTCCTTTGCTTTTAGCCAAAGTCGATCCAAAAGAGATTGATCGCAAAGTCCATGAAGTCAGCGAAATGCTCCATATTGACAATCTGCTTGACCGGCTACCGGCAGAACTCTCCGGAGGGCAGCAGCAGCGAACCGCCATTGCCCGCGCATTGGTTAAGGATGCTGAACTCCTTCTGTTGGATGAACCACTGGTCAATCTTGATTACAAATTGCGCGAACAACTTCGAACCGAAATGCGGGAGATCTTTAAAAGACGCAAATCAATTGTTATCTACGCGACAACAGAGCCCCTCGAAGCACTGACGCTGGGAGGGAACACTGCCGTTCTTCATGAAGGGCAACTCGAACAGTTTGGTGCAACAGTCGAAGTTTATCAGCATCCACAAACCACCCGAATTGCCCAGGCATTCAGCGATCCGGCAATGAACTTTGTTAACGGAAAGGTCACCGATAAGCAGATGCAACTGGAAGGGACAGAAGAAGTTCTCCTGCCAGCACACCTTCGCACTGTGTCACCGGGAAACTATCAATTCGGCATACGACCAAGCCATTTACAACTGGAACAAATATCGGCGGAAGAACTTGAATTCACCATGCAGGTCAATCTTGCTGAAATCAGCGGATCCGAAACTTATGTTCACCTTGATCATCAGGGAGGAACCTGGATCAGCCAAAGGCAAGGGATTCACAGCTATCAGATTGATGAACAGGTTCAGGTTTATGTTAATCCAGCACACCTGTATCTCTTTGACCTGGATGGACACCTGGTTGCTTCACCGGAAAATACTTCAGTAGAACTGACCTGAGGAACTTATAAATGGCTCGAATAGATTTAAAAAACCTTGCCCACTCCTACCTTGCCAAGCCGGTCAAACCGGAGGACTACGCCCTGCGGAAAACCGACCACATTTGGGAAGATGGAAGTGCTTATGCCTTACTGGGACCCTCAGGATGCGGCAAAACAACCCTGCTGAATATCATTTCAGGGCTACTTAAACCGTCCGAGGGACAAGTTCTGTTTGATGGAAAAGATGTCACCGACATGCTGCCTCAAGAACGGAATATTGCCCAGGTTTTCCAGTTTCCGGTCATCTACGATACGATGAGTGTCTTTGACAACCTGGCCTTTCCGCTACGCAACCGCAACCAACCAGAAGCGGATATCCGCGAACGGGTTAAAGAGATAGCGGAGATGCTGGAGCTACAGGATGTACTACAGAAACGGGCCGCCAATTTAAGTGCCGATGCCAAACAAAAAATTTCTCTGGGGCGGGGTCTGGTTCGAAGTGATGTTGCCGCTATTCTGTTTGACGAACCCCTCACTGTCATTGATCCGCACCTTAAATTGTTACTGCGGCGCAAATTGAAACAGATCCATGCCAAATTTAAGCTCACTATGGTTTACGTCACCCACGATCAACTGGAAGCCCTCACCTTTGCCGAAAAAGTCGTCGTTATGAATGAAGGGGAGGTCCTCCAGATCGGCACCCCACAGGAACTCTTTGAAAACCCACAACACACTTTTGTCGGTTATTTTATTGGCAGTCCCGGAATGAATTTTCTCCCCTGTACTCTACAGGGGGGAAATGCCTGTATCGGAGATACCTGCATCCCCCTCAACAACTGTCCGGAACATCTCGCTGGAAAAATTGAAATGGGGATTCGCCCGGAGTTTCTCACTCTCCACCAGGATTCACAGGCAAAGACTCACCGCGTCACCATTAAAGAGGTTGATGACCTGGGTAACTGCAAAATTGTTCGGGTCCAGCTAGAGGGCTATGACCTCAAGGTCAAAGTCCCTGAAGGGAAGGAAATTCCTGTTGAGTATGGTTATTTAGAATTCCCCCCAGAATGGATCAGACTCTATGCTGATAGCAAATTGATCGGAAACGATTCACAGACTGCTCAGGAGCCTGAAGTATGAATAAATGGGAAGATAACAGAGCCTGGTTCATGGTCATTCCGGTATTTTTGGTTGTAGCCGTTTCTGCCATCATTCCTCTGATGACTGTGGTCAACTATTCCATTCAGGATATTTTTGGCCCCGGGCAACGGGTTTTTGTTGGTCTTGAATGGTACAAGGATGCCCTCACCGACCCACGGCTGCATGCCGCCCTGAACCGCCAGCTACTCTTTTCCTCTCTGGTTCTCCTGATTGAAATTCCGCTGGGGATTGCAATCGCCTTGATGATGCCCAAAAAAGGGTGGGGAGCCTCTCTTAGCCTAGTCCTGGTTGCCCTGCCCTTATTGATCCCATGGAATGTTATCGGCACGATCTGGATCATCTTTATGCGTCCCGATATTGGTCTTCTCGGTGCTGCAATCAATAATTTTGGAATCCCCTTCGATCATACCTCCTCAGGTCTGGATGCCTGGATTACCGTGATGATGATGGAGGTCTGGCACTGGACACCCCTGGTTGTTCTGTTGGCGTATGCGGGATTACAGGCGATACCTGAAGCCTATTTTCAGGCAGCCCGCATTGACGGTGCTTCAAACTGGGCAATTTTCCGCTATATCCAGCTCCCCAAAATGCGTGGAGTCTTGATTATTGCCATTCTGCTCCGCTTCATGGATAGCTTCTTGATCTATGCAGAACCGTTTGTTCTAACCGGGGGCGGTCCCGGCAATTCGACGACATTTCTCTCTATCTACCTGGTCAAGCTGGCGGTTGGGCAATTTGACCTGGGACCGGCAGCGGCTTTTTCAATGATCTACTTCCTGATTGTACTGTTGTTCTGCTGGCTGTTCTATCAGGTCCTGCTGAAAGTTGGGACAGGAGATAAATCATGAAATTCCAGAAAAAAACCATTGGTATCACTATCTATTTTATCCTCCTGATGCTGCCAATCTACTGGATGCTGAATATGTCGCTGCGGACCAATGCCGATATTCTCAGCGTGTTTACCTTTTATCCAGAGCACCCGACTTTTGCCAACTATATGAAAATTTTCACCGATGAATCCTGGTATTCCGGATATTTGAACAGTTTTTACTATGTCAGCATGAACGTTGCAATTTCTCTGATCACTGCCCTCCCCGCTGCCTATGCGTTTTCACGCTACACATTTCTGGGCGATAAGCACCTGTTTTTCTGGCTGTTGAGTAACCGGATGGCTCCGGCCGCGGTTTTTCTCCTCCCATTCTTTCAGCTCTACTCAACTTTCGGTCTGATTGATACCTATTTTGCTGTCGCTCTGGCCCATTGCCTGTTTAATGTTCCTCTGGCGGTCTGGGTTCTGGAGGGTTTCATGTCGGGAATACCACGGGAAATCGATGAGATGGCCTATATTGATGGATACAGTTTCCCCCGCTTTTTCCTGACGATTTTTGTTCCGCTGATTCGTACCGGCATCGGGGTCACCGCCTTTTTCTGTTTTATGTTTTCCTGGGTCGAACTGCTCTTTGCCAGAACTTTGACCACCACCTCAGCTAAACCTATTGCAGCAATTATGACCCGAACCGTCAGTGCTTCAGGGCTCGACTGGGGGTTGTTGGCGGCGGCAGGAATGCTAACCATTGTTCCGGGAGCATTGGTTATCTGGTTTGTCCGCAACCATTTGGCTAAGGGCTTTGCCCTTGGTCGGGTTTAAAGAGGTTATGATATGACCCTTGAATGGATGGCATGGACCATGCCGACAGCAATCTTCTTTATCACCATTGCGACGATTCTGGTGGTAATGACAATCTGGCAATCCAAAGCTCCCAGTGGTGAACGGAAAGGTTTTTTGCCAATCAGAACCACCCCCGGAGATCGCCTGTTTATCGGATTACTCAGTAGCGCCTATATCAACCTTGCCTGGCTGGGATTAACCGATTTTACCCTCTGGATCTCATTTACTATCGCCGTGATCTGGATGGCTGTATTGATGAAATGGGGATAACCAAAGTTCTCGAAAGAGTCCTTCTTTACAGCGATTAAACCCTTCACGCTGCAACAGAAGGCCGGGAAACCGGACAATCGATGAGGGGTACTATGGGAGGAGCATATGGCAAAGATAATCCGCAGGAAAAGAACCGGTGTGGGACTATTGCTTGGTCTCATCGTAGTTTTGCTGATGACCTTTACAACATCGGCAAGTGCAGATATGACGGCCGCTAAAAAGTGGGTCGACAGCGAATTCCAGCCCTCAACCCTGTCTAAAGCCGAGCAGATGAAAGAGATGGAGTGGTTCATCAATGCGGCCAAACCATTTAAAGGGATGAAAATTAAAGTTGTCTCTGAAACCATCCCGACCCACGAGTATGAGTCAAAAGTTCTGGCTAAAGCTTTCAAAGAAATCACCGGGATCGAAGTTGTTCACGATCTGATTCAGGAAGGTGATGTTATTGAGAAACTGCAGACTCAGTGGCAATCAGGAAAAAATATCTATGATGCCTACATCAATGATTCTGACCTGATCGGAACCCACTGGCGCTACAATTTTGTCGTCAATCTGACTGACTGGATGGCCGGTGAAGGAAAAGATGTCACCCTGCCAACCCTTGATGTCGATGACTTTATCGGCAAGTCCTTTACCACGGGTCCGGATGGCAAACTTTATCAGCTTCCCGACCAGCAGTTTGCTAACCTCTACTGGTTCCGCTATGACTGGTTCAACCGTGCTGATCTGAAAGCCCAGTTTAAAAAACTTTATGGCTACGAACTCGGCGTTCCGGTTAACTGGTCCGCTTATGAAGACATTGCCGAATTTTTCAGCGAGCACGTCAAGGAAATTGATGGAAAAGCCGTTTATGGTCACATGGATTATGGTAAAAAAGCGCCCGACCTTGGCTGGCGTTTTACCGATGCGTGGCTCTCCATGGCCGGTGCCGGTGACAAAGGAATTCCAAACGGAAAACCAGTTGATGAGTGGGGTATCCGAGTCGATAAAAATGATCGCCCCGTTGGTGCCAGTGTCAGTCGTGGTGGCGCAACAAATGGTCCAGCCGCCAAGTATTCATTACGTAAGTACATGGAATGGCTGCGGAAATATGCTCCTCCAGGAGCTCTTGGGATGGATTTCTATCAGTCCTTGCCTAGTTTAGCTAAAGGCAACGTCGCTCAGCAAATTTTCTGGTACACCGCTTTTACCGCATCGATGGTTAAAAAAGGGACTCCTGTCGTCAATGACGATGGCACCCCAAAATGGCGGATGGCTCCATCCCCACATGGTCCATACTGGGAAAAAGGGATGAAACTCGGTTATCAGGATTGTGGTTCCTGGACCCTGTTCAAAAGCACTCCGGTTGACCGCCGCAAAGCTGCCTGGTTGTTCGCTCAGTTTGCTGTTTCTAAAACTGTCTCACTGAAGAAAAGTCATGTTGGTCTCACCATCATCCGCGATAGTGATATCCATGACAAATCTTTCACCGAACGTGCCCCTTACCTGGGTGGCCTGGTTGAATTCTATCGCAGCCCGGCACGGGTTGCCTGGACTCCAACCGGAACCAACGTTCCTGACTATCCAAAACTGGCACAACTCTGGTGGCAGAATATCGGTGAAGCAGTTGCTGGTGAAGTGACTGTTGATACCGCAATGGATAATCTGGCTCGTGAGCAGGACAAGGTTCTCAAGCGGATCGCTCGAAGCAAAGCTCAGGGAGATAAAGGCCCGCTGCTCAATAAAGAGCGGGATGAAGCATACTGGCTGGCGCAACCGGGTTCACCGAAAGCCAAACTTGCTAACGAAAAACCACAAGGTGAAACCGTCAATTATGATGATCTCATCAAAGCTTGGCGTGAAGGGAAAGTTCAGTAAGAACTCTTCATCTCAAACTACTTACAATGAACACTTTGAGGGGCCGGAGTCTCAGCTCTGGCCCCACCTTTTATAGCAACAATCTTTATCAACCCCGACTCTGGGGAGGCGGACATGGGAAGAGAGAAAAATTTAGAGAAATTACGCGATGGTAGCCTCTTTGACTTGATCATCATTGGTGGTGGAGCTACCGGCTGTGGGGTTGCCCTTGATGCCGCAACACGTGGACTCAAAGTTGCGCTGATCGAAAAAAATGATTTTTCTGAGGGGACCAGCAGCCGCAGCACTAAACTAGTTCATGGTGGAGTTCGCTATCTGGAAATGGCGGTCAAAAAACTCGATCGAGTCCAATATAATCTGGTGAAAGATGGTCTCCATGAGCGTGGACTGCTCCTCAAAAATGCCCGTCATCTGTCAAATCGTATCGCTTTTATTACCCCGCTGTATAAATGGTTTGATGTCCCCTATGTTTTTGCTGGTCTGAAGTTCTATGACATCCTCTCCGGTAAACAGAATATTGGCCACAGCCGTTTGCTGAGTCGCAAGGAAACATTGCGCCGCTTTCCGGGGGTCAAATCAGAAGGGCTCAAAGCGGG
>JAOZOH010000143.1 GCA_029933365.1 Desulfuromusa sp.
CCCTTTATAACAAATTATCGAAAGCTTAAACCAGACTATTTATGCCCCGGTTGAAGTCGGCATCATAGATTTCAAATACTCACGATTAAGTTTGGCAATAAACTTGACACTGATTCCCTTAGGACAAGCGGCCTCACATTCATAATGATTAGTACAGTTACCAAAACCCTCATCAAGAAGTGCCTGAGTCATTGCCTGCACCCGAGTTCTAGCTTCAGCTTTACCTTGCGGCAAGGCGGCCAACTGGGCAACTTTTGCACCGGTAAACAACATCGCCGAGCTGTTAGGGCAAGCAGCGATACAGGCGCCACAACCGATACATTCGGCAGCATCCATCGCATAATCTGCAGTCGGTTTAGGAACCAACATTGCGTTAGCATCTGGCACACCACCGGTGTGACAGGAAACATAGCCGCCGGCCTGCATGATCACGTCAAGAGAAGAACGATCAACGATCAAGTCTTTTTGAATCGGGAAAGCCTTGGCTCTCCATGGCTCAACAAAGATTTCATCACCATCATTGTATTGACGCATATGCAACTGACAAACAGTGGTTTTTTCCTGCTTACCATGAGGACGGCCGTTAATAACCTGTGAACACATGCCACAGATCCCTTCACGACAATCGTGATCAAAGGCAATTGGGTCTTTACCTTCCCGGATCAGTCCATCATTAATTTCGTCCAGCATCTCCAAAAAGGACATGTCCGGGCTAATATTTTTAGCTGGGTAAGTCTCCAGCTTTCCTTTATCCTGTGGCCCCTTCTGGCGCCATACATGCAATGTAAGGTCCATTATTTATAACTCCTCACGGCAAGTTTAATTCTTTCAAATTTCAAAGGCTCTTTGTGCAACTCAGGTTTAACCCCGGTCCCCTTGAATTCCCAAGCAGCGACATAACTGAAGTTTTCATCATCACGCGTTGCTTCACCTTCGTCAGTCTGGTGCTCGGTTCGGAAATGACCACCACAAGACTCTTCACGGTTCAATGCATCTTCAGCTAACATTTCAGCGAATTCAAGAAAATCGGCAACCCGACCAGCATTTTCCAACTGCTGATTGAGGTCGTTCCCTTCGCCAGGCACCTTGACATTGTTCCAGAATTCATCACGAATTTCTGGAATACGCTTGAGGGCTTCGGTGAGGCTCTCTTTACTTCTGGCCATACCGACATTTTCCCACATAACGTTGCCAAGTTCTTTCTGCAGTTCACTGACGGTCTTCTTACCGTTAATTGACAGCAACTTGTCAGTCTGAGCCTGAACATCTTCAACCGATTTCTTGAACTCAGGATGATCGGTTGTCACCTGACCTGGATTTTTGAGAGAAGCCAAATAGGGTGCGATAGTGTAAGGAATTACGAAGTAACCATCGGCCAGCCCCTGCATCAATGCCGAAGCACCGAGGCGGTTAGCGCCGTGAACCGAGAAGTTTGCTTCACCAAGCACAAACAACCCTGGAATATTACTTTGGCACTCGTAGTCAACCCAGAGGCCACCCATGTTATAGTGAGGGGCAGGATAGATACGCATGGGGCGCTCATAGCCATTTTCATCGGTAATCTTTTCATACATATCAAACAGGTTGCCGTAGCGCTCTTCGATCGTCTTTCTACCAACCCGTTTAATCGCATCCTCAAAATCAAGATAAACACCGCGTTTACCATCGCCAACGCCAAGACCAGCATCACAAGCTTCTTTTGCCGAACGGGAAGAGATATCACGTGGAGCCAGGTTCCCAAAAGAGGGGTACTTGCGCTCCAAGTAATAATCGCGATCTTCTTCTGCAATTTCACTTGGGTGCTTTTCACAATCTGCAGCATTTTTAGGTGCCCAGATACGACCATCGTTCCGCAGTGACTCAGACATCAGAGTCAATTTGGACTGATGCACACCATGAACCGGAATACAGGTCGGGTGAATCTGAGTGTAACAAGGGTTAGCCATGTAGGCACCCTTCTTGACTGCTTTCCAGATTGCCGTAACAGAACTACCCATAGCATTGGTTGACAGGTTGAAAACATTGACATAGCCACCGGTTGCCAGGATAACAGCATCGCCCCAGTGGGATTCAACCTCACCAGTCATCAAGTTCCGGACAGTGATCCCTTTAGCAACGCCATCCACAAGAACCAGATCAAGCATCTCAGTGCGTGGGTGCATGGTCACGGTTTTGTTTTTAATCTGCCGTGAAAGTGCTGAATAGGCACCGAGAAGCAGCTGCTGACCGGTTTGTCCACGAGCATAGAATGTCCGGGAAACCTGAGCACCACCGAAAGAGCGATTGTCAAGATAACCGGCATAATCACGGGCAAAAGGAATGCCCTGCGCTACACACTGATCAATAATGTTATTGGAAACCTGGGCTAAACGCCAGACATCAGCTTCACGGGAGCGGAAGTCGCCGCCCTTAACGGTATCGTAGAACAAGCGGTAGATGCTGTCGCCATCACTTGGATAGTTCTTAGCAGCGTTGATACCACCCTGAGCACCGATACTATGGGCACGGCGGGGGCTGTCCTGATAACAGAAGCAATCAACATTGTAGCCAAGTTCACCAAGGCTTGCAGCGCCAGCACCGCCGGCCAAACCACTACCGACAACAATAATTTTATACTTTCTTTTATTGGAAGGATTTACCAACTTCATGTCTTCGCGGTATCTATCCCAAGATGTATCTACCTGACCTGTAGGTGCTTTTCCGTCTAATATCACAATAAGCCCCCTATTTCACAATGCGAGCGAGAATAAATAATGGAATAGCGATATAAGCCAGTCCGTAAACGATAGCCACGATTTTTCCTATTGCAGTCACTTTGTCCTGACTTGTACCGGTACTCCAACCAAGAGTCTGTACCCAACTGGAAATACCGTGCATCAGGTGCAGCAACAAAGCAATCAGAGCAACGACATAAACAAGAGCGATGAAAATATTCTGGAAGCTTGTAACCACCATGGTGAAAACATCCGGACGCATAGCAGCATCCAGAGGTAGATGGTGGGAAGAGATTTCAGGATTTGTAATTTGGACAGTAAAATGGAGTAGATGATAGAGCAAGAAAGTCAGGATGATCAGCCCGGTAAAAACCATTGTTTTAGCCGAGAAAGTTGTCACCAAGGTTTTCTGCACAGCATAGTTATCTGGAGTGGCAGCACGATTTTCCAGATAGAGCTGAATCCCAAAAGTGATGTGAACAGCAAACAGACAAAGCATCACAAGACGGAAAACCCAGACCAAAGGGCCAAGATCATGCAGGTGTTTGGCATAGGCATTAATTCCGTCAGCTCCTGCAAAAACCGACATGTTGCCTAGGAGATGGACAGAAATAAATCCAACCAGCATTAAGCCGGTCACTGCCATCAGAATCTTTCTTCCTACAGTACTTTTCAACAGATTCATAGTTAAATATCCCTTGAGAATGTTAATTGATTGCAAATCAGGTTCTATCTCCCAAATTCAATCACCAATACCACCAAGTCATTCACGGCCCAGCACGCCTCTCCTCCTGAAACTGAGCCTCGTAATAATGTCCCGGCGGTCCCCGCCAAGACTCTATCCTCCTATTCATATTCGACATCCTTTCGGTGTCATCAATAAATCAGCAAATCAAGAACAATGTTATTCTGTGCTCTTAATAAATTATAAAGATGTATACTGTATACTAAATATTATTATAAAATTAAACAAAAAAAGAGGATATAGGAAAAATCTAATCAAATAGTCAAAGGCAGGAACAGCAAGACTTTCACATATAATAATGACCGGAAAAGTCATACCTTTCCGGTCATCGATAGCATTTATTTTAAAGCCAGTATTTTTTTCAAACTCTGCTCTAAAATTTCTCGCTTCTGTTCAGCAGCAGCGAGCTTGGCACGATCTTTCTCCAACACCTGAGGTGGGGCATTGGCAACAAATTTTTCATTTGATAATTTTTTTTCAAAGAAACCGACATCCTTCTGAACTTTTTCGATCTCTTTATTCAGACGCGCCTCTTCCTCTGCCACATTGATAAGATCAGCCAACGGAATCAACACTTCAACCTCACCAGCCACCTGGGTTGAAACCTGTTTGGGTCGCTCGACCGCTACACCGACTACAAGATTATCGACCCGGGCCAGTGAATGGATATATTTCTGACCAGCCTTAATCGCCTGGACTACTGACTCCGATTTACAATCGAGGACCACTTTAATCCGTTTGCCTGGTGGCACATCAAGTTCACCACGCACGTTACGAATCGCCCGGATGACATCCATCACCAATTCCATATCAGCAACAACAGATGCGTCGGTAGCAACAAGTGCTGCGGTTGGATAATCAGCCTGCATGATTGAATCAACACCACGCTTGCCCGGCAAAGCCTGCCAGATCTCCTCGGTAACAAAGGGCAGAATCGGATGCAACATCCGCAATAAGCCTTCCAGTACCAAGAACAGAACGGTTTGGGTCGACTTGCGAACCTCTGTATTATCGCCATACAGATTATCTTTACTCAGCTCAATGTACCAATCACAGAACTCATGCCAGGTAAAGGAGTATAGGGTGCTGGCGGCTTCATTAAATTTATAATTTGTCAGCGCCCGGTTCACTTCCTCCGCAGCAAAAGCATAACGGTTCAGAATCCACTGATCGGCTTGCGACAACGGTAATCCGCTCAACCCGTTTTCGGCCGGTGCAAAATCTTCCAGATTCATCAGGGCAAAACGACTCGCATTCCAAAGTTTGTTGACAAAGTTCCTATAACCGCCAATTCGGTCGGTTGATAATTTAATATCACGCCCCATGGCGGCAAAAGCACACAGGGTGTAACGGAAAGCATCGGCACCGTACTCATCCACAATAGTCAATGGATCAATGACATTGCCCTTACTTTTACTCATTTTCTGCCCGTGGGAATCGCGCACCAGAGCATGAATATAAACTTCTTTAAAGGGGACATCATCCATAAATTTGATCCCCATCATCATCATCCGCGCAACCCAGAAAAACAGAATATCAAACCCGGTGACAAGACAACTGGTGGGGTAGAATTTCTGCAGAGTTGTGGTCTGTTCCGGCCATCCCATGGTGGAAAATGGCCATAGAGCGGAGGAAAACCAGGTATCTAGAACATCGGTTTCCTGATGAAGGTTGTTGCTGCCACAATGTTTGCAACTGGTCACATCTTCACGCGAGACAGTTATTTCACCACAGTCGTCACAGAACCAGGCCGGGATACGATGTCCCCACCAGATCTGGCGACTCACACACCAATCCTGGATATTATTCATCCACTCGTAATAGGTTTTTTCCCACTGTTGGGGGACTATCTTGGTCTGGCCGAAGTCCACCGCCTTGATCGCCTCTGCAGCAAGAGACTTAACCGCGACATACCACTGCTTACTCATATAGGGTTCGATGGTGGTTCGACAGCGATAACACTCACCAACCGCATTGGTATAATCGTCAACCTTTTCCAGTAAGCCCTGTGCTTCCAGATCGGCAACCACCTGTGTTCTGGCAGCATTGCGTTCCATTCCCACGTAGGAACCACCATTTTCGTTGATCATCCCCGATTCATCGAGAACATTGATAAAATCAAGATCGTGCCGTTTACCAATTTCAAAGTCGTTAAAATCGTGTGCAGGAGTAATTTTAACCGCACCACTGCCAAACTCCATATCGACATATTCATCAGCAATAATCGGAATTTCTCGATCCATCAGCGGCAGGAGAACCTTTTTTCCAATCAGGTTCTGATAGCGTTCATCCTCAGGGTGAACGGCAACAGCGGTATCTCCCAACATGGTTTCAGGACGGGTTGTCGCAACGATCAGATATTGATCCGTTCCCATAACCGGATAGCGTAAATGCCAGAGGTTACCGTGTTTATCATCATGTTCAACTTCAAGATCGGACAGAGCAGTGTGACAACGGGGGCACCAGTTAATCAGACGGTTATCCCGATAAATCAATCCGTCATCATAGAGACTCACAAAAACTTCACGAACCGCTTTTGAAAGGCCTTCATCCATGGTAAAACGTTCCCGCTGCCAATCACAGGAAGCTCCCAAACGCTTCAGCTGATTGATGATCTGCCCACCAGATTCTTCCCGCCACTTCCAGACCCGCTCAACAAAAGCCTCACGACCTAATTCATGTCGATCCTTATTCTCTGCGGCAAGCTGCTTTTCAACGACATTCTGAGTGGCAATTCCAGCATGGTCAGTTCCCGGCATCCAGAGGACTTCAAAGCCAGACATCCGCTTCCAGCGGCAGAGGATATCCTGCAGAGTATTATTCAGGGCATGCCCCATATGGAGAACACCTGTCACATTGGGCGGGGGGATAACAATTGAATAATGGGGCTTGGGAGAGTTTTCATCGGCATGGAAATCACCACGCTGTTCCCAGATATCAAACCATTTCTGTTCAACCTGTGCCGGATCATAACCTTTGGGGAGTTCTTTTTTCATTACTTGTAAATCCTTGGTAAAAACATGCAGTTGGTTAGATTAATAAATGATGGTCTCGCAAAAACGAATTAGATGGGCAGGAACAATAAAGGGGGGCAGCAAGGAAGTCAAGATTTCCCTGCTGCCCCCCCACGGCAAATTTGTTCTAACTCGGGCTCACGCATGACACCGAAGAATTTTTC
>JAOZOH010000144.1 GCA_029933365.1 Desulfuromusa sp.
CTAGATACCTAATTTTGTCGCACTCGCAAAGGGAAGTAATGGCTTCTGAGTAATTTCAATCTGAGGATCTGAAATCACATAACGAAAAAAAGACTCAACCAAAACCTTCCCCCCACCCTAACCCTCCCCCACAAGTCGGGGGGAGGGAACCTTAGCTCCTTCCCCGCTTGATGGGGGAAGGCTGGGATGGGGGTGAGTCGCTAAGCAAAATTTTTGCGACGCCATCAGACATTAAAGAGGAAGTGGCAAATATCACCATCCTCGATGATATAATCCTTGCCGTTCAGCTGCATCTTGCCAGCTTGCTTGACCCCCTGTTCAGAACCGGCAGCCATCAGGTCGTCGTATTTCATCACTTCGACCCGGATGAAACCGCGCTCGATATCGCTGTGGATTTTGCCTCCTGCCACTGGGGCGCTGGAACCTTTACGGATGGTCCATGCCCGACATTCGTCTTCGCCGGAAGTATAGAAACTCATCAGACCCAAGGCATCATATAGGGCGGCATTGATCCGTTCAAGGCTGGGCTGGGTGATCCCCATGGCTTCCATAAATTCCCGGCGTTCTTCCTCATCCTCAATGGTGGCAATCTCGCTCTCGATCGCACAGGAAATGGTAAATATGTCAGAGCCGAAATCCTTGCCAATATCATCCTCAGAGACATTGTAAGCAAAGAGCAGTGGCGTGCGGGTCACCAGATCCAGGCTTTTAATCAGCTTTTCTTCGTGGGGCTCGAGTATGACCGTGCTGAGGAATTTTTCTTCCTCCAGAACGCTGTTGAACCGCTGCAGGATCTCTTCTTCCAGAACCTGTTCTGTTGTTTGTCCGCCTCGTTTTTCCTTGGCAATACGTTGCAGCCGCGTCTCCACTAACTGCATGTCGGCCAGGAGCAGTTCGGTCTCAATCATTGCCCGGTCGCGTTCCGGGTCCACCGAGCCGGAGGGATGAAAGATATCGGGTGAGTCGAAGTCCCGAATGAGCAGGCAGAGAAGATCGCAGCGCCGAGCCGGATCCATCCAGAGGCGTGATGAACTGCTGCTGTCGGTGATATCGGGACAGAGGACAAACTGGTTTTCGGCATAGGTGGTTTTCTCGGGCTGGTAAAGGTCGTGCAAAGCATCCACACGATTGTCATGGATGGCAGCAACCCCTTCAATCGCCTCACCGGGTTTGCGGGAGGCGGGCACGGGTCGACCGGTAAGCAGGGTGAACAACGTTTTCTTGCCCGTCTGAGCCAGGCCCAATATGGCAATCTTCATAAGGTGATCCTTCCGTCCAATGCAGGGGAATACAGAGATATTCTCAGTGATTCTATAGTTACTGGTTCTCTCCCGTGAAATTTTTCCATAACTGCCCATAGGGGAGGAGAAGAAAATCAATGCTCAGCCGTTCCTGGTTCTGCTCAAGCTGAAAGCCTTCTCTCAACACTGATTTTTCAATCCCCTTCATGTGTAGAGCTCCCCAAGGGATGACCACAATGTCGTATTTGGCCAGGGCTTTTGGCAGATAGCTGATAACGGAACGGTTTCGCTTGCCGATCAGATCATCCATGACAATACTGTTAATGTCAGGAGTGACATGATCCTGAGCCCAACGGTTAAATTCAAGATATCCCTGGGTTAATGACTCGGCATTTAATACATATTTTGCCAGAGCATTAAGCAACTCAAGGGTGCGGGGATCGAACTGTTTCAAGTCAATATCGGCAGGCAGGATGTCGGGAATGTTTTGCGTACCTGTTGTTTCCTGATCAAGCTCTGTTGCCCCAATCAGGTTACCTTTGAAACGAACCTTTTCCTGTGATGTTAGTCCAAACAAATCGGCAATTTTCCCATAGCTAAAGCGCTCTTTTAATAAGCCTTCCGTGTCGCTGACACCTTCTGCCAGGATGAGTGTCTGCTCCCCGGGAATCGAATCCATCAGGTCAGAAAAATAATTTTCTTCTCCAAGATGGATCATTCCTGACAGCCTGATTTGTTTGTTCTCTTTGCGATAAATTCGTTCGGTCATGTACAGGCCGTTTGGTTTCAATTGAACAAAACCGGCGGTATTTGTTTCAATCAAATTATCAACAAACGAATAGCCTATTAAAACTAGTGCAATTGGCAACACCAGAATATTGATCAGGCAGAAGCGCAGCAGATTTTGACCGCTGAATGCTGGACCAACAAACTGACTTTGGACAAATAGAGGACTTTTGTGGTTAGCCCTTTGATTTAATTTCAGCAACAACATACCAAGGAGAAGTTGCCCGCAGGCTGCATAGAGTTGATAATATCTGCCGATGATATTTTCCTGCGGCCAATAGTCAACCAAAGACCAGAACAGCCAGAGGAAAAGCGGCAGCAAAATAACCTTTGGCAGGTGTCGATTAAAGCCGAGTCCAAAATAGACAATGACCGCGCAGAAGATACAAGCCAGCCAGGAGAACTGCTGTAGCCCTGACGGGAACGGCGCGTGCAAAAACAGGTGCACAAGTTGAGCGGCAATGCCGAACACGGCAGAGGCAACAAAAAGGATCAGAAGTAGATTGGCAAGTTTTCTCATCTATTATTTACCAGCCCGTTTTTCCAAAGTATCCAGAACTTTTGACATGATTTGATTGATTTGCGTGAACTTGCGGGGATCAGCGAGCAACTCCCTTTCCGTTTGTATATAGGGTGATCCGTCCAATTCACTGTGACAATGGTCAATCAGTGCTTGTGCTGTTTCCTGGGTTGTTTCCAAGTGAAACTGGAATCCTACCACACGATTATCCAGAATGAATCCCTGATTAGGGCAGGCCACGCTAAATGCGAGAGGTTTTGCCCCGGCAGGGATGTCGAAGGTGTCGCCGTGCCAGTGGAACACTTCTGCCTGTGCAGGAATAGCCGATGAAAGAATAGTGTTATCTGCTGCGGGGTGGCGATTGATATTGAACCAGCCGATCTCTCGATCCCAATTTTTATACACTTTCGCACTGAGGACAACGGCGATCAACTGGGCACCAAGGCAGATCCCAAGGACAATTTTTCCCGCTTCAATAACTTGCCGGATAAATTCTTTTTCCTGTTGCAACCAGGGATATTCAGCCTCGTCATAAATCCCCATTGGACCACCCATGATAATCAGCCAATCGATATCATCAACATCTGGTAATGGTTCATTTTTGTAGAGCTGAGTACTGGTCAGCTGGTGTCCTCTGCTGGTCAGCTCAGGCTCCATACTGCCCAATCCCTCAAAAGGGACATGTTGTAGATAGTGGATATGCATTTGTTTCCTCAAAATTCAGAGACTTTCATTGTCGCGCAAATTTTATGGTCATTCTATCGGCAAGTCAATAAACGCTTGGATCAGAACTGTCTTATCCAGAACCTTTGTGTTTGTCCTTATTGTGCTATACTTGCACCTGAATTCCAACTGTGAGAGGGAGGAAAAAATGAAAGCACTATTCAAACTGTTTATCGCTCTACTGGTCATTGTCGTTATTATTGTTGCCGGAGCTTTTTTCTATGTTGACTCCATCGCTAAAAAAGCCATTGAACAGGGCGGTGAAATGGCATTAGGGGTGCCGACAAATCTTGAAAAAGTCCATATTTCCCTGTTTAGTGGTGAAGCTTCGCTGAATGGATTGCAGATCGCGAATCCTTCCGGGTTTAAAGCACAGACCTTCATGGGGCTTGGACAGGGGAATGTCGCTGTTTCACTGGGATCATTAATGGGTGATACCGTTAAAATTCCACAGGTTAAATTAAGTAATATCCGGGTTAATCTGGAGCAAAAAGGCAAAAAGAATAATGTGGATCCAATCCTGGCACGCGCCAAGAGTATGGCTGGACAGAAGGGGAAAACAGCGCCCCCGTCCTCTGCTAAGGCGGGTAAGAAATTTATTGTCGAATATTTTTTACTGGATGACGTGCAGATAAATGCCAGCCTGGATCTGCTTGGACAAGCTTCATCTGTCAATCTGGTGTTGCCAAAGATTGAGTTACGCAACCTGGGTGCCGCAGAACAAGGGCTGCCCATGCCTGAGCTGATCCAGAAAGTAGTTCAGGCCGTTCTCAGTGCGGCGCAGAGCAGCTCAGGGCAACTCTCTCCGGCATTGGCAAAACTGCTTGCTGGTGAGTTGGGTGGGCTAGATAACATCAAAACTGAGGTGATTGGTCAGGCTAAGGCTCAAGTGGAAGGAAAAGTGAAAGAATTGCAGCAGCAAGTACAAGATCAGCTTCCGGCTGCTCTTCCTCCCGAGGCTGATAAGATTGTCAATGAAAAGGCCGGCGATTTATTAAAAGGGGTTGGTGACCTTCTTGGCGGTGATAAAAAATAGCTAAAATATAAATATTTACTTGAAAAAAAACGGGGTATAATCGCAATTGATCGTGTTTATGCCCCGTTCTTTGTTTACCCTCTGAGGAAATGGAGTTTGCTATGCCCAGGATTGATGCTTTTGAAAAATATAGTGATGCTTATGACGACTGGTTTGAGGAAAATCAGGAGGCCTATGAAGCGGAGCTGAAGGTTGTCCGGCAGTTGCTTCCGGCCGGAGCTGTCAGAGGAATGGAAGTTGGTGTCGGTTCTGGAAAGTTTGCTGTACCGCTGGGGATCAAGGTTGGGGTGGAACCTTCAGAACAGATGGCAATTAAGGCGGAAAAACTGGGGATTGAGGTTCATTTTGGCATTGCTGAAGAGTTACCGTTTCCCGCTGATCAATTTGACTTTGTGCTGATGGTGACCACGATCTGTTTTGTTGATGATGTCGTCCGGTCTTTTCAGGAGGCGCTACGGGTTTTAGCACTTGGTGGAAGTATCGTCGTCGGCTTTGTTGATATGGAGAGCGAACTGGGACAGAAATATCTACAAAATCGCGACAAAAGTAAATTTTATAAAGAGGCCACTTTTTTCTCAGCTAAGGAAGTTCTGGATCACCTGAAAACAGCGGGATTCGGGGCAACTGAGGTCAAACAAACCTTGATCCCCGGTGATACGGAGAGAACTGTTCTTGACGGTTTTGGGGAGGGGGCATTTGTGGTGATTAAGGCAATCAAGGACTAAATCTCAACGGAGAGACGCAGAGAAAACTATAAAAACCAAAGATAGCCACCAAGGCAAAAAGATTTTAGCTTATACTTACCTAAATATTGAGAATCCCATTTTAAGGAGGTTACATGTCGACAGAATTTAAAGCCCTACTGGTTGAACAGCCCGAAAAGAAAGTTTTTAATCGCTCAATCGTGACCCGGACTCTAGACGATCTTCCCGAAGGAGAACTGGTGGTCAAGGTTCACTATTCTTCTCTTAACTTTAAAGATGCTCTTTCCTCGGTTGGAAATCCTGGAGTGACACGTAACTTTCCCCATACTCCAGGGATCGATGCTGCAGGTGAAGTTGTTTCCTGCTCAGACGACTCTTTTCAACCCGGCGATCAGGTGATTGTCACCAGTTACGATCTGGGGATGGAGACCGATGGTGGTTTTGGTCAGATGATTCGGGTTCCAAGCAAATGGGCGTTGAAACTGCCGGAGGGATTGAGTTTAAAAGAGAGCATGATGTTGGGAACCGCTGGCTTGACTGCGGCACTGTCGGTTCACGAGTTGGTAGAAAATGGCGTCGCTCCTGAGCAAGGTCCCGTATTGGTAACCGGTGCAACGGGTGGCGTTGGTAGTTTGGCAGTGGCGATGCTGGCAAAGATTGGTTATACCGTTACGGCGGTCACTGGCAAGCTTGAAGAAACGCCCTATCTTGAAGGACTGGGTGCCGCACGTGTTATTGATCGGGAAACTTTGCTGAAAGGTAACGACCGACCGATGCTCAAACCTACCTGGGCGGGGGTGGTTGATTGTGTCGGCGGCGATATGCTGGCAGCAGCGATTAAGTCGGCTCAATATGATGGTGTGGTCACCTGTTGCGGGCTGGTTGCTTCTATCGATCTCCCCATCAACGTATTCCCGTTTATCCTGCGTGGTGTCCGTCTTATCGGCATCGACTCTGCCGAATGTCCCATGGAGCGGCGCCTTCGAGTCTGGGAACGGATGGCAAATGAGTTGAAACTTGATAACCTCGCTGGAATGGTCGACGAAATCACCCTTGATGGATTGGAAGAAAAGGTTCAGTTGATGCTTAAAGGGGGAATGAAGCGGCGCGCGTTGGTCAATTTGCTGGAGAGTTAGATTTTGGGGACGGTGTTGTTTTATAGTACCGAAATAGCACCGTCCCTTTTAGTTTCCTTCATTCAAACCGGCTATCGGAACGTTTTTTCCTGATCTCTTCATCACTGGCCTGTTGCCAACCGGACACACTTTCTTGCACGGCATCAAACTTTTCTATGTATGGTTTGATATCCAATAATGGAGTTTCGTCCAACACATCGATCCCTTCGACAAAGAGCTTATTACCCTCAACTCTGATTAATTTCACGATGGATATGCCAATATGATTGGGCCGCAATGGTGAACGTGTCGCAAATACTCCCCTTGTTTGCTTATCCATAAATGGTGTGACACGCAGCTCTATCCGTTTCGCTTCATGAAAACTGTACAAAAGGTAAATATGGCTGAAACCGTCAAGGTCTTGTAATCCCGCCGCATATTCCTCATCGACAATGACACATCCCTCCACCTCTAATGCCCCTTTGGGT
>JAOZOH010000328.1 GCA_029933365.1 Desulfuromusa sp.
CGGCGTAGGCAGCTACAGTGTTAAACCAATAAAATGGGAAAGTGTCCCTAACTTATTCTATATAGATTGATAGCCGCAAATGATAACAACTTCTCGTACTCTCAAAATTTTAGCTGCGCTTCTCTGGTATCTCGGAGGTGTCATGTTGGTGTCAAAAGGGGGCTGCCTTTTGATCGAGGCAGATATGTTGAAACCTAAACAAAATTGGACTTGGTGGACTATTGTCATTGGGTTTCTCATTGGAGGGCTGAAAGCAAAATATCTATTCAGTAAGAGTTGTAAAAAAAATCTCGCCAGAATAGATTTGCTGGACAAACCTAAAATATGGCAATTTTTCAGCCCAAAGTTCTTTCTATCTTTAGCAATTATGATCGTGGCAGGAGCAGCTTTATCCAGGATGGCTCATAACAATTACATTTTTCTACTCAGTGTAGCGATACTGGATATAAGCATTGCCACTGCTCTTATAGGAAGTAGCTATGTCTTTTGGAAACAAAAGGCATTTTCCAAGCATTGATTGTTTTCTCAAGCCGTCCAAGTTCTGTATCGATCGAATGGAAAGTTGAATGAATCAATATTTGCACGCGTTAGGATTCTAGAAGAATGATTACACGAAATGTCAAAATTATTTTTATAGCCGTATTGGCGGTGTCTTTTCTCTGGGTTGCATGGGAAGAGCTTACATTTCTTGTTTTTCGGCTGAGTGGGCAGTCCTATCCAGTTATTTCCATATGGTTTACTTTAGCGGTTAAGTGCCTCTTTATCGGGGTCGGAAGTTTTGCCATCCTAAAATTACGAAACCTTCGAGTGCGGGTTCGCTGGATTCTGGTTGTTGTCTACGCTTTTAACATGTGGTGGATTTTACACCTTTTAAAGCTTCTCGTAGTATATCTCAATGGAGTCTCTGTCTAAAAAGCCTCATTGTATTTTCAACCGGAGGCGGTGTAACGGTGCCCAAAGAGCTGGTGGAACAATTTGAAGCGTTGGAGCAAACGAAGGATTATCAGGTGGTTGCGTCGTCGAAGGGGAATTAGATAAGGGGTCCCCCAGAATTCAAACTGGCGTTATGTCCATGGCCAATCCTGGATTCTTGAAGGGAGTGACTACACTTTTCAAAACCTCTGGGACGAATGAAAGCTTAGATTGAAAGGAAGAGGAGATGGAATCCTTCACACAAAACATCCAGGTGCGCTGGTCTGATCTTGACCCGAATGGTCACGTACGCCACTCGGTTTATTTTGATTACGGTGCGCAGGTGCGGATTGCCTACCTGCAGGAACAGGGATTCGGCATTAACTGGATGAAAAGTAACGGAATCGGACCGGTACTATTCCGCGAAGAAGCAAATTTTTACCGAGAGTTGAACTCCGGTGATTAACTGGTCATCGATGTGCGGCTATCCGGCTTATCCGACAATCACAACAAGTGGAGCATGAGCCACCGCATCCTTCGTGGCGATAAGGTCTGTGCCACCATCGACCTTGACGGCGCCTGGCTCAATCTGCAAACCCGGCGCATTGCACCCCCGCCAAAAGAGTTGGTGGAGCAGTTTGAAGCATTGGAGCAGACTGAGGATTTTCGGGTGATCTAAAAGCCAAAACCAGCCTGTGAAAGGATTAGAAACTGAGCCTTTTTCAGAAATAGGAACAATATAAATAAGTAATTCGAAGATAATATCA
>JAOZOH010000329.1 GCA_029933365.1 Desulfuromusa sp.
TTTGTATTCGATCCAAGGTATCTTGACCAATTGTAAATCTTTATTGGACAGAACTCCTTGAATTAATCAGTGTGGCAATGGTTTCCGGTGAGCTGTCGGGGTGGACTTTGATGACACTCTGCTCTTCCGAAGCTGTCAGGGGTTGTGCCTGCTCCAATTGATTCTTAAGTACCTCAGAGGTCGCTTCTGATACCTGTCCAGTCTGCTTGCTCCGCAGTTCAACCCGTCGAAACAGTTCTTTTTTACTCAGTGGGAAATCGAGAATAATAAATGGGATGTTTAAATGGGTGGCTAATTGTTGCATCTGTTCGCGGTGCTGCTGCCTCAGAAAGGTGGCATCGATAATTACAGGAAATCCTGATTCGAGAATGGTTTCTGCCAATTCCAGTAGCTTGTTGTATGTTTGCTGAGTGGCTTGCTCCGTATAAAGCCCTGCATCGATTTTTGACTGGCTTTTTGACGTGGCCTCAAACCCATGTATCCGTTTGCGTTCGATGTCGGAAAGGATACTGATGGCACCGCATAAAGGGGCGAGTTGATTGATGAAAGTACTTTTGCCAGAAGCGGAGAACCCATGGCTGATGATCAGGGGTGTTTTTCGTGGTTGCATATAGTTGCTGGCCAGGTTGAGATAACTCTGCAGCAGGCCGTTATCCAATTTTCGTTCAGAGTCACTCAGACCCGGCTGATTAAGTCGCAGGCAGATCACTTTGGTTCGCACCAGCGCCCGGTAGCTTTTGTAGTAGTTGAGCAGCGGCAGTGCCTGGTAATCGCCGGTCTGTTGCAGGTAGCGGTTAAGAAAGTACCAGCTCAGGGATTCCGCACCTCGGTCGTCCAGATCCATCAGTAAAAAAGCGCTGTCGTTGATGACATCAATACAGCGGAAATTATCGTTGAATTCGATACAGTCAAATAGCACCGGTTGTTCATTGAGCCAGATCATGTTGGCGAGATGTACATCTCCGTGACACTCGCGAATAAATCCCTGTTTTTTACGTTGCACTATCAGGTTGCGGAGTTTCTCAAAACGGGATTGGCTCCAGCTCTCCAATTCAGTTAATTGCTGTTGGTGAGCTGAGTCTGGCAGAAGAGGCCGAATCTGAGCAAAGTTTTCTTGTGTTGGGGCCTTGATTGACTCCAATGAACCGAAATAGCTGCGGCGTTTGACGACGGGTGCCTGTTGATGGAGATTCGCCAAGTAATCGGCAAATTCTTCGATCATGAAGGGGCTGAGACGGTTCTGCTGCAATAACTGATCAAGTTCATCCTGTTGCGAAAAGCGCTTCATCTTCACCAGATAGTCGATAGCAGGGGAGCTACCAATAAGAGGTTTTTCAGGTGAACCACCGATGCTGACAACGTCAAGATAGAGCTGCGGGGCAAAGCGCTGGTTGAGGCGTAATTCTTCCTGGCAATAGTGATGGCGTTTACGCAAGGTGGAGAAATCAAGAAAACCAAAGTTGACCGGTTTCTTTAGCTTGTAGGCAAAATTACCGGCCAGGAAAACCCACGAAATATGGGTCTCTACCAGCTTGACCTGCTCCACTGGGTGGTTGTAACAAGCAGGGTTGTGTAGTGCTTCAACCAATACTGTGTGGGGCTTTTGCATGCCGCTTCTCCCAGGAGGTTGTCGGCCTTTGCGAATCGTAGCGAGAAATCGCCTGTTCGAGGG
>JAOZOH010000145.1:0-3639 GCA_029933365.1 Desulfuromusa sp.
CTATTTCGACAACCTCCAGATCAAAGTTGAGAGTCTTTCCCGCCATAGGATGATTGGCATCGAGAACAATCTTGCCATCTTCCACTGATTTGACAGTCAACAAAAGGGGAGTCTCATCTTCCAACTGGGTCTGAAACTGTTGCCCGACTTCAGGGATTAATCCCTCTTCAAATTGATCAGGTTCAGCATCAAAAACCATTTCCTGATTGTAGGGGCCATAAGCCTCGTTTTCCGGCAATCGTACCTGCTTTGTTTCTCCAACCTTCATCCCGACCACGGCATTGTCAAACCCAGGAATCACCTGCCCGGTACCGACCTCGAACTCTAACGGATCAGCTTCGCGCGATGAATCAAAGATTTCTCCATCATCAAAGGTTCCAGTATAATGAATTTTGACCTTATTTCCAGCTATCACTGCTGACATAATTTCTCCTTTTAACACCTCTATAAAATGAAAACGTCCCAAGCTAAGTTAAGAAGCAGTTTTTGTCCCATCGGTGGAAACCCGGCCAATAAGCTGGTATACCTGCTCCAGCATGTTGACTACAGAGCAATCGGCCTGTTGGACAATTCCCAGCAAATATTTATCAATGGGGAAAATATAAAAAGTCTGGTTATTGCTACGATTAAAGCTGACGTAGCGACAGTAACTGAAGCCGACTTTGTCCATAATATCTTCAACAAGGCCTGCAGCAAACACCATCAGACTCGTATAAGTTTCGGCATCATCTAATGCCCGACCCAGTAGCGCACCGTCATCTTTGACCAGTAAACACCCCAAGACACCATCCATCTGCTTAACCCTATCAACAAAAACCTTTGCATCTGCCATAACTTTTAACCTTCCTGAAAAGTCTTGAGCATAGGCGAAACAAGCTGCCGATAACTATCCATTTTATCCTGCTCAGAAATCTCCTGATTGAGCAGATCAATCAACACCTCAATCCGGGAAAAATTAGGGGCTCCCTGCTCTTCCCACTCTTCAGCAACCTCATCAAAAACAAATCCAGCCATGGGTCCCAGTATTTTACCCAGCGCCCCCTTCATTTCTTCCAGGAGATCCTGCATTTTTCCACTCATATCGACCTGAGATGGTTGTGTCGATGCGACTGCTGGCGTTTCTGCTGTGGCAAAAGTACCAAGTTTATACTCTTCCTGGAGTAAATTAAGTGACATAGTCATCAGATTATGATTAAAAGTTGGATCACAAATAACAAAAACCAGGGTATTCCTCTCTAATTCACGGGCAACCACCACTGACTCATCATAATTCAGAGTAATATCGGTCAGATCAGAAAAACTGGCTCGACCAGCTGAGTAGAGCTTCAACAAGTGTTTTCCAACGACGAGCAAACGTTCGGGCTTGAAAATAGTTGGCAGGTTAGTCACCTTAATGCCATCCTGAGAATTCACAATACATGCCCCGATAACCCCTGGGATCACCTTGAGTTCATCGATTAATTGGATCATTTCTCTATCCTCTCCCAAACCATCGTTGTTATTGTTGCCAAGTATCAGCGACTCTCGTTGCGCCTAATTTCTTCAATAATTTGTTGTGCCCGGGTGCCCGGCTTCAGTTTTGCCAGAATACAGGACTTTTGACTTTGGAACAGCAGATAACGACTGCGACTTGTACTATTAAAGATAACATAATTATAGTTACCAAACCCCAAAGCGACACCTAAAGGATCAAGTAAACTCTTAAAAATAGCAGGGTCAATATCTTTTAAAGAACAGCTTTGGGGGCTATGGTTTTGCAGCACATTTTTCTCATCAAAAATGACATATTCCTGCACTGGAGCCAGTTTAGTTAATGTTTCTGCAATTTTTTTCTGCGTAGTAGCAACAGGGGGAACAGGTTTCATTGCTCCGCTTGTCTGAGATTGAGATATAGGTTTTGGCAAGCCTTTGATTTTCTCTGGCACACTGAGCAGCCCAGTTTTTTCGAGTTCTTCTGCTTCATCCTTGCGTTTAAAAGCTTCAATCAAAAGATGTTCCATCGGCATATTAATGACATCATCCTGACGCCGACAAATCCCATCCATTTCAATCTCGGCATCATCCCAGCTAACAATTTCCAGCGCCGCTTCTATCCCCTCCAAAGGTCCATATTCGGCATCAATCAACTCCCCCCGTTGAATATATAAATAGGCTGACTGGGCAGAGATAGAAACTTTGAGAGTACAATTTTTTTTCTCTACTTTCATCAACTGCAGAAAGGTCGCCAGGGTAATTCCACGGATAAAGCTTTTTCCTCCAGCATTTAAACCGTTGAAAATCCCCTCTTCCAGCATTTCCAGATCAAGGGGTTTTTCCAGAAACTGTAGAGTATCCATCTTGGCCAAGCGCGCTTCAATTTCTGGCGTTCCAAAAGCAGACATTACAATCACCGGCAATTGCGGTTGGTGGCGGCTTGTCCAGGCCAACAGTTCAAAACCATTCATTTCCGGTAGTTTTAAATCTGTGACCAGAAGATCAACCGATAATGAACGCAGCACATCGACAGCCTCCCGCCCATTTTCGGCAGTCAATATCTGAAATTTATCACTGTGCACGCTCAAGCCATCTTTTAAAGAGAGCAGAAACGATTTTTCATCATCGACAATCAGAATTTTCTTCACAATTCGACCTGTTTTCTTATGTTTGCACTGCAACCGGTAACCGGACTGTCACTTGAGTTCCATATCCGGGTTGACTCACAATATCGATATCGCTATCCATCATCGCCAGCAGCTTACGGGTAATCACCAGTCCCAAGCCATTTCCGTTAATTTTACTGGTATTGAATGGCTGAAAGAGGTGCTTGACTTGCTCCGGGGAAATTCCACAACCATTGTCGGCAATAGTCAACCACATCAACTGATCCCGTACTTCAGCACGGATACTAATTTCAGGGGTATCCTCCCCCTTCAATGCATCAGCTGCATTACTAAATATATTCAATAGTGCTTGATGCAACGCCCGCTCATCAATTCTTACCCAGGCAATATCAAGCGGGATTTCGGTTTTGATACGGATACCGTAAGAGTGAAAATCCCGTTCGACCAATGAGATAAATTTGCCCATAAACTCAATCAGAGGGAGATCTTTGAGCTCAACACTTTCATACATGGTAAAGGTTTTCAGCGATTTCAACAAATATTCCATCCGCCCGATATCGCCCAGACCGCGGTCAATATATTCTTTCAACATCTCGGGTGAAGCATTTTCGATATTCTGCTTCAATACGCTCAAGGCCATTTTTAGGGAGTTCAATGGATTGCCAATTTCATGGCGAATTCCAGAGAAGATAAAACCAATATTATCCATCGCATTAACCGCCTGAGCTATCGACTCAAGGCGGCTTTTTTCAGTGATATCACGAATAAATACACAACGATAATTGGGGGCTGCTTTATAAACAGAATGGCCAAATAAACGCCCCTGATGAGTCACCTGATGAGCGACACGACCAGCAAGATCAAAATCATCCAGTTCCTCAATATTCCGCACAAATAGATCGTACAAACCCTGATAGCTACGACAGAGTTGTTCATCTTGCAACACCTCAAAAAAGGCAGCATTGCAATAATCGATTTCCTTCTGGCTGAGATCCAGAACCAGTATCCCGATATCAATATGTTCAAGAAGTTGGGCAAA
>JAOZOH010000145.1:3739-6583 GCA_029933365.1 Desulfuromusa sp.
ATCACAAAGATCAGCCATGGATCCACTTGTCAATTGTTCAAGTTGAGCGACAGTTACGGGCACAGCAGAATGGCTATTCCCAGCTGCAGCATAAACAACCGGGAACCTCAGTAACGAGGCATCAAGTAAAAGGGGCAATTCAGTTGGAAGTAAAAAGGGGCAAACACCCCCAGGAGTATAGCCGGTGTGGGTTAACACATCATCGGCTTGTGGTAATTTTACTTTTCCGGACAAGCCGGAAGCCTGTTTCAGGCGGGAGCTTTTTACCTTCATATCACCGCAGGTAACGACCACTACCGGGTTTCCACCAACCAGAAACAACAACGTTTTAGCAATTTCAGCAACACCACAACCAACGGCTGCCGCTGCTGCAGCTGCAGTTGCTGTCGGTTCAACATATTCCAAGACTTCAATATTGTAAGTTGCGAGATAGGTTTTCAACTTGGTGATAGCGGTCATAATCGCCCCTGCTGCTCAGCAAGCAACTCTCTTGCTTCCTGAGCTAATTCAGGGTCCAAGCGGGTATCATTGACGACCATACGCAATAGTTTCAACCCATCCTTGGTCCAATTTCTAGCCAGATAGGTCTGAGCAACCCGCAATTGCCAACGCGGATCACCCGGATCCTCCCGACAGGCCGCATTGAAAGTATCAAGGATAGTGCCCAACTCACGTTTCTGGCGCAGCCAGAACTCGGCCAACGGCAAACTAGTACCGCCACCACAACCGGAAGCAGGCAATCTTCTCAATATATTTTCCGCTTCGGCCAACGCTCCTACATGCTCCAGCACCGATGCAGCCAAAAGCATAAATCTGGGGTCAAGATTCCCTGCCGCAATTGCCTGACGGGCATGTTCTGCGGCAGCAGGGAATTGCTGTTGTTGGACATCGAGTGAGGTCAACTGTGCGTAGCAAAATGCGGGATCTCCCCCTTGACCAAGAAATTGCTGCAGCCGCTCTTCCGCTAAATGATAGTCTCCCATGCCAATCAGAATTGGCACCAGAGCTTCGATCGCCAATAACAACTCAGAATTTTTCTCCAGAGCGGTTTCCAGTGCGGGACAGGCTTCATCCAGATTGCCGGTGCGCCCAAAAAGCGACCCCAACTCAAACCAGTAAAGATCATCCTGTTCATGAGCTTCCACCTGTTGCCATAGCGGTAAAGCCTGCTCATCCTGCCCGGCATGCGACGACAAAAAAGCCTTTTTAAAGGTTTCACTTTTATCAGCATAACGTGTGGCTAAATCGGCAGGATAAGATGTAAGAATCAGCTCTAACTGACTTTCATCATCTCCAAACATCGCATCCTCATCATTCAGCGATGTCCTTGTTTGTGAGACACTGGTGGGACAAGAAGCCAACGGATCAGAAGCTGACGAATTCATAATCGACGCATCAATCTCCGGCACCAGAGGTTCAGCAGCCATTGCTTGTTCTATGTTTTCACGCAACTCAACACTACAAACCTGCTCTTGAGCCAAATGTAAATGTTCCGCAGCCAGTTCAAAGTTTCCACAGCGCTGCAACCCCAAGGCCTCATCAAGGTTGAGTCGGGCCAAACCATCACCTGAGGCTATCCGAAGTTGTTCAACTTCAGCAGCTTCTGCTTCACTCAGTGATTGCTCTATTAATTTTTCAGCAAGCAACTTGGCATCGGCAAAACGTTTTTGTGCAATCGCCTTACGTAACCCTTCGACAGAATCACCACCACCAAAGATTTTTCCAAATAAACCCATAAATTACATATCCTCAAAACAACGAATCGATTAACTCAAAATCGAGATCACTCTCGGCCAGTTGTTGTACCAAAGCTATTTTTTCCGCATCATCTGCCCCAATTTTAGCGACATCTTCCTGAATGGTTGTATATATTTCAGCGGTAGTTTCAGCTGTCCGCATATAGGGAATTTTTGCATCATCGAGGATTCGCTGTACTATCTCCGTAAGAGGAGCGACACCAATGATAACCATTCCAGCAATTTTATTTTGAAATTCAGGGAGGTGGTAAAGTGTCGACAGCATCACCAACACTTCATCCCGGCTACTGGGAACAATCAGCAGAGTTGATTCTTGTAACAGATCAATAATCCGCTGCGTTGAAGCTGCACCAAGTTGGACATGATGAACGATACAGCTTGCCTGTTCACTATCGGCCTGAAGCTCCAGACGCAACAATTCGGACAGATATTTCAAGGTTGGGTTGGCAAGGATTGGTGAATAATTAAACCCACCAACAACCTGAATATCCGTATCCTTAAAAGCGAGTGAAAGATACTTTAATGTGGCTTCCCGCTTATCTTTAAGCAGTTTATTTGGAAAAATCATCCGTACTTCAGCGCTATTTTCACGGAACAAAGCCAGATTCAACTCAATGGCATCAACCACATTACCAACGCCACCACCGGCAACCAACAAAACTGGAGCGTTGAGCTGCTGAGCCAATTGGGCGTTATTGAGTCCCATGACCGAGCCAACACCGGTATGCCCAGCACCTTCAATAATCAGAAAATCACACTGTTTTTCCAACTCGGCAGTAGCATGACAAATCTGCTCTAAATAGTGTTGCGGGTCTTTTTTCCCTTCAAGAACGTCACGGGTGGTATGCGAATCCAGAACCACTGGAGACATCAGTTCAAGCTGATCTTCCATCCCATAAACATGGGCAATTAAAGCCGCATCAACATCGACGAATTTTCCCAAATAATTAGTTCGCTTAGGACCAAACGGTTTGATAAAGCCAACGCGATTGTATTTTTTTCGGGCTAAATGGAGCAGAGACAAGCTGGTTGTGGTTTTACCGCAATGTTGACCAGTTGCAGCAATAAAAATTTTCTTGCACATAAA
>JAOZOH010000003.1 GCA_029933365.1 Desulfuromusa sp.
TTGGATACTAAAATGAATATTTGGAGGAACCATATTATGTCTACTCGACAAATAATTGTTTTTGGTGGTCTTGGTTCACAGGGCCGTGGTGCACTGCTTGATCTTGCCAATAGTGATCAAGTTGATGAAATTATCTGTGCTGATGCCAACCTGGATGGTTGGGATCGCTTTGCTGCAGGTTTTGATGCAAAAAAAATCACGCCGATCAAAATTGATGCGTCCTCAAGAGATTCGCTGGTAACTCTGTTAAAGCAGAATGTTGCTGCCGCGATTGATTTGTTACCCCTCAAATTTATGCTCAACGTTTTTGAAGCTGCCATAGAAGCGCGTGTTCCTCTGGTCAGTACCAATTATGCCCACCCGCTGCGCCATCTTCATCAACAGGCCATTGATGCCGGTATTGGTTTGATGCCCGAGTGTGGTTTTGACCCCGGAATTGACCTGGTTTTGTTTGGCTATGGTATCAAACAATTTGATCAAGTGACCGCGCTTCATTCCTACTGTGGTGGCTTTCCTGAAAAAAGTGCCTGTAACAACCCGCTAAATTATAAAGTGACCTGGAATTGGGACATGGTTCTGACCAGTTCTAAACGGGATTCGGTTTTTATCAAAAATGGCGTCAAAAATATTATTCCGGCAGCGGAGCAACATAATACCAATAATATCGGTAAAATCAATTTTCCGGGGCTTGGTGAACTGGAGGCTATTCCCAATGGTGATGCTGCTGTTTACATGGATGTTTTGGGAATTGCAGATACCATTGAGGAAACCACCCGCTATGCACTTCGCTGGCCTGGGTGGAGTGATTTCTGGCGGCCACTAAAACAGCTCGGTTTTCTGTCTGATGAACCTCTCCAGTTTCCTGGTTGTCAGGTCAGTCCTCACCAGTTTCTTAACGATCTTATTGGTCCACAGATTCAATACGAGGATACGGAAAAAGATATTGTCGTTATGCACAATATCTTTGAGGGAATTAAAGCCGGAAGACGCAAAAGAATAATCACGAACCTGCTGATCGAGCGAGATCTTGACTCTGGTCTGTTCGCTATGAATAGAGGTGTCGGTTATCCGGCAAGTATTGTTGCTCAGATGCTTGCCCAGGGCGAAATTGCAGCCAAGGGTCTTTTGTCCCCCACAGTTGATATTCCAGCTGAAAAATTTATGGCTGAGCTCTCGGCGCGGGAAATAACGATTGAGATAGAAGAGCAGGTTCTGGATTGAAAAGCCGCATGATGAAGCTGAGGCGACAACTACCTTGACACCGGCCGGTTCTTGGAACCGGTCACACTTGCTAAGTTATGACAATTACCTGCTCCGGTTGTGTTGGATTGCGGGAACTGTTGGAATTACGATTAGCGGCTATCAGATTGCCCTCCAGGTTCGGTGACTTGATAAATGAAACACTCTCTCCGTCTTTGATTAGGCACTGCCTTATACAATTGTACTGCAACAGTGAGATCTGAAGTCTCGCCGTGTAACTACACAGGATACATACTTTGCTTTCATCATCAATCTGCCCAGCAAACCAGCTACAATTCTCAAATATTGAATCAACCCGATTTTCCGAATAAATAACCGTACAAACTAATGAAAAAATGATTTTTTGTGATATAGGTTGTATATGCGTCTGCGGACAACATGACCGCGAGCACTTCTATTTTATTTTCCTGCTAGGAGGATTCATTACGATTTAATCGTTATTCACATGAATAACAGGAGGCATCAATGTATACGCATTTTTTTTCTCGTATAACGACAGTTACCTGCCTGCTTCTCTTTGCCTTCCTCTGCCCTTCCGCTCTGGCAGCCCAATTCACTGCTGAACTCAGTATCACATCACCTCAAGAAGACTTTATTTATGACCTGAAAGTTAAGGACGATCTCTATCGAGTAGAAAAAATCAAGGGTCCCATCAATATACCACCATTACCAACCATTTATAATCGTTCCACTAAGATCACCTGGGGGCTGATTCCCCAGCTAAAACAATATATTGAAGAACCTGATCCTGTACGGACAATTATGATGAACCCTGTTCTGGCCTGGGAATTCATGCGAAAAAATATGCAAGAGACTTTGACAGGAACAGAAACAATCGAAGGTTATCCCTGCCAGGTGTATGAATATCGGCAATCAGAAAATTCAAGTGTTGCCAATCGCGTCTGGGTATCTTCTGAACTCAATTTCACCCTTAAAGAGATCATTTATGCATTAAATGGAAATGCAACGTTTGCCCTCAAGAATATCCAGAAGACTGACCTCGATTTAGCTCTATTCAATATTCCTCCTGACTATACCAAAATTGACATGACAGCAGCTTCAGGGAAAAGCAATGTGCACGGTAAATCTTCAAAGAGGGATAGAGCTAAAAAGCCAATTTCCACAACTAGTGATATTAAAAGAACTTCAACACAAAGCATTGAACTAAAGCCAAATCGGCAAATTACCATTTCTGCCACCGGTGCTAATCCAGAAGGAAACAGTTCCAAGGTCTATATGAAAGTGATGGATAAGGACAATAAGCCTCTGATTAAAGAGCATGTCATCCTGAAAAATGGCGAGAAAAAAACGTGGGAGATTTCACCGGAAGAACAATATGAGTACCTTTCATTATCAGGTGATGAAGGTTTGATCAGATTTCAAATTGACCAGACAATACCTGAAACAACTGCTTCTTCCCCGGAGTCAGTTTCTAAATTAGAACCTTCAGTAGCTGCAACAACGATCGATCCAGAATCCGCTTCCACAGCAGAAACTGTTTTGTCCCCCGCTAACATTATTTTTATTCTGGACGCTTCCGGTTCTATGTGGGGACAGGTTGAAGGTGTTGCCAAGATCACCATTGCCAAGGATGTTCTTACCGGGCTGATACAGGATTTACCGGATAGTACGGTCGTCGGTTTAGTTGCCTACGGTCATCGCCGCAAAGGCGATTGTGATGATGTCGAAGAATTGATCACCTTAGGGCCGCTCAATAAGCAATCCATGATTGGCAAGGTTCAAAAACTGAACCCAAAAGGAAAAACTCCCATCAGCCGTTCAGTCCGGCTGACTGCTGAGCGGATCAAACATCTTGAGGATGTGACCACCATCATTCTGGTATCCGATGGCAAAGAAACCTGTGACCCTGATCCATGTGCCCTGGTGAAAGAACTCAAAGATTCTGGGATTAAATTTATCATGCATGTCATTGGTTTTGATGTGACTGAGGAAGAAAGAGAGCAACTGGAGTGCATGGCAAAAGAAGGTGGTGGCAAATACTTTACCGCCGCTAATGCCAAAGACTTCAGATTAGCTGCCCAAGAGGTGGTAAAAAAAGTGACTCCAACTTACGGAACACTGCAAATAACAGTGAGCAAAAACAATAAACCTTTTTTTACTGCGGTCACCATCACAGATCTGAAAACCGGTAAAAGCTGGGCACCAGGCAGTTCATCCGGCGAAACAGGTATTGCCAAAATACAGCTGGAGCCAGGGAACTATACAGCGGAGCTAAAAGACCTGGGTGTGAGCGGCGGTAAAACACCATCAGTTAAACTAACGGACATTGTCATTATGAGCGGCGAAACGGTACGACGGAGTGCTGATTTTTCAGACGGAACGCTTGTGATCACCACACACCTCAATGGAGCACCATTCAAAGGCTATGTTTTTTATTATCGCCAGGGAGAGAACAAGCATTTTCACAACGAGAATACTCACCCAAAAACAGGTCAACTCAAGCGTAAACTATTACCTGGCATATACCGGATCAAAGTGCAAACGGACAGCATAGTCGGAAAACCTGTTGTTATTATTGATGATCTGGTAATTCCTCCGGGCAGCACAGTGGAAAAGAATGTAGATTTTTTTAGCGGTGAGGTAACCGTTGCCTCCACCCTGAACGGCAAACCCCACGAAATGCCCTTTAAAGTTTTTGATTCTACCGGGAAACAAATTTATAAACATTGGAGTTCAGGAGGACAACGTCTGATTCGCCTAGCTGCCGGAACCTATACGATCAAAGTGACAACCTATGTGGATAAGTCAACAAAAAGTTTCGAGAACATAATAGTCGAAAATGGTCAATCCCAGACCGTGAAAGCAGCCTTTGACTTCGGCAAGTTGACCATTGCCGCGACTTTCAACGGAAAACCCTTCAGTACGCCGTTTAAAGTCTACGACAGTGCTGGTAAGCAGGTTCTTGATAATTGGACTCAAAAAGGGCAACGTACGGAAATGTTGGCTAAAGGCAAATATACAATTAAAGTCATCAGCATAAAAGACAACAAACAGGTTGTGATGTTTGAAAATATCAATATCGTCATCGGACAGTCTCAAACGGTAACTGCAAACTTTCCGATGATGGAGTGAAAGGGTAAAGAGATGATACCCCGACAAAAAAGAAATGCGATAACTGCCAGCATAGCCTGCATTGTCCTTGTTTTTTCCTGTTACGTACCGGCATGGGGCGATACATCAGTGCTAGGCGGTGAACTTCCGCTGATAGCTGAGGCTACGGTAATTAAAGATCGTTTTGAGCAGGGTGTTGGTCGTCTGGAGTTGGAAACAAATTCCGCCCCAAATGAGGTAGCCGACTTCTATCGAAAGGTCATGGAACAGAAAGGGTGGCCGCCGGGAATGGTCATTTCCATTGGAGATCAAAGCGTGCTCATGCTTCACAATCGGGGCGATCAATTTGTTCTGAAAGCGGAATTGAAAAACGGTAAAACCGAAGTGATCATAGCGCTGATTATAAAATCATCATATCCTACGCCTCAAATCAGTGGAAAGCTATCTACGACCGACTCACAACCATTACCCAATGCTCAGATGTCCCATACTCAAACCCCGATAGATGCCAACCGTGAAACCGGTCAGGATCTTAACCGACACCAGACTCAGGAACTGCACGGACAACAAACGCTTATCGTACCGGAATCAGATCAGGCACCCACTTTCAGCGCACCAGATTTCAAGGTCATGAACGTAGCCTACTGGCCTGAACGTACACGCATTCGGGTAAAAGTCCGAAACAATGCCAAATCATTCAACGGAACACTTTGCTTTCGTCTCCAGCTTTTTGATCCTTACGGACCATTCAGCATAGACAAAGTGGTGTCGGTACCGGTCTCGCTCAAGATGATGGATCCTGTTTGGGTCACCCTGTTGTCTGATTTTCAGTGGCCGGAACCCATTGAACACCCCACTCTCAACGCCGTGGTTTCCGTTGACCCTGATAATAATATTCGGGAACAGGATGATGGCAACAATCTTTTTCAAAAAACCCTGCGCGTTCCCTGCGGTATCCGGATCGAGGCTCTTTCAAATACAACTCTGGTCCAGGGCAAAGGAAGTGAGTTCGCAATTTACGGGACATTCGGCTCCCGCCAGGCAGGTCGTGTTGTCTGTCTGGAAAAAGACGGCAACCGGGAAAAACTACATACAAGCTCCTGGCATAATGGAACTATCATTGTAAGTGTGTCCCACAAGGGAACCGGTAGCTATGATATGGTGGTTTATTGTTCTGACCCCGATACCACTGAGGCCTATGCCAGTAATAAAAAGACCCTTAAAATAGTAAAAAAGGCAACTAAAATTCAGCTAAGCTCAGGCAATTTGAATGCCAAAGAACTTGCTGAGGCACTAGCCTGCGAATATAAAGATTGGCTTAGCGATGACTCGACCAATATTAAAAAATTCTGGATGGAAGATGGTAACCCCGGTGCTATTGTTAATTCTGTTTTTATCCAAAAACCTTTTACCGTAATTCTGGAAATCCTTCAGCAGGATTTTCGGGTTGCATATCAGGAAATTACTGATTTTGCGGAAACAGATGAGGGGTTTATGTTGAGTCAAGCCTTTCCAGGGCTTGGGCCAGGAGTATATCATCTTAAATGTATGCAAAAAAATTATATGGGTATTATAAGACATGAACAATCATTTACGTTTCGCTTACAATAGCGTAAACAACGCGCTAAAATATGATATGAGCAATCTAGACTAACCAGGGAGGCAACAAAGAAAACTCGAAATTTCCACTCCTCAAATGTGCCCTTAAGGACAGAAAAGACAAAGTTGTTGTTACCAAATCTTTTGCGTTTCAGCTTTGATCAAAAACAATAACGAGGAGTTGATCAGGTTTTCTTAACTGAAAAGCAGTGAGCAACTATTAAGTAGAGCGACAATGAAGACAAATATTATCCTCATGGGTTGAAAGGAGACAAAATGAAAATTCGAATTTTATTAATGGCCTTGGGCTCTGCGATGGTCATGTTTATTGGAAGTGCTTTTGCGGGGCCAAATATAAACCCAGGTTTGTGGGAAATCACGACAGAGACTGAGATGGTGGGTATGCAAGGGATGAATGTACCGCCGCAAACCCATACACAATGCTTAACTCAGGAAGATCTGGTCCCCCAAAGTGAAGAAGCCTCAAAAGAATGTCAGATTATGGATGTCCGTCAAAGTGGCAGTACAATCTTTTGGAAAATCATCTGTTCCGGACAAAATGGATCGATGGAAGGAACAGGAGCAATCACTTACCATGGTGATTCTCTTGATGGAGTCATGGACATGGTCATCCAGGGTGCCAACATGCAGATCAAAAACACGATCAGGGGGTACCGCATAGGGGAGTGTACAGCTCAACAGCAAAATATCGAGAACCAGCAACAGCCTATGACACAAAACGCTAATGCCGGACAAACAGTAACTGACGATGTTAAAGACGTCGGCCAAGCAGCCAGAGACGAGGCTAAGCAGTCAACCATCAATGAGGTACGTGATGGTGTCAATGAAGGTGTTCGCAAATTATTTAAGGGATTTTTTAAATAAGTCGGTAATTTAAGAACCGTAAGCCACATCAATGAAAGGAGAAAAAATGAATGACTTAATCCCCCGCCGCCAGTTCATCCTTAAAACTGTAGCATTAGCTGCAGGTATAAGCTTTATGGATCTCAATTTTTTACTAACCTCAGACGCAAGTAAACTCCCGAGAAATCTGCAGACTAAACTGAAAATATTGAAGGTTAAATTGTCTGGCTTTAACATTAACGTTTTCCAAAGTGAATTCGGAAGAATTACTCCAATGAAACCCGCAAGCCGCATGGGAATAGCGGGACTGACACAAGGGATGGGTTGCCCTGTGCACTCAGTTGGAGGTTTGTCAGGAGCAAGCGCTGCAAGCTCATGTCCTCAATTTTCAGGGTGTGGAATAAATGCCGGTACGGGATCGTGTTTTAACTTTGAAAATTGTGTAACAAATGTATGCAGTGGTCAAGACACTGGAGGTGATGATGGCGGTGTATGCGGCATGAATGATTGTAACGATCAAAGTTGCCCTGCCTTGGGTTACTGTGATGACAATGAATGCTCATCACAAGACTGTCCTAGTTTATCAACGTGTGGAAAAAATAAAGTAGACATCACTGGATTGATAGGCAACTTGCGCAATGATCCTTATATTCAAGGATTGATGGAACATTTCCATACGACAAATACCAACCAATTATCTAGTCAAATACAAAGGATGATAAAGCAAAAACGGCATATTACTCCACAACAAGTGATGCCAGGTGCTTTAAAAACACCTGCAATAAGACCAAAAACCTATTAAGACAGGCAAAGCACACTGAACCTTTACTGAGTGAAACTTATGGACTATGTATTGAATGATCAACAGTTACTCAAGCCATCCGATTACAATTACTATATGGCCTTGCCAGACAGAACGACCCTTTTTTTTAATTTTTTCACCCTGAACTTATTAATCTATAAGGGGCGTGATGCTAGCAAGGCCATATCTCTACTAAATGGTGACTGTCATATTAACAATATGGATTTAAAAAAAAATGAAATTCATCATCAGCTTATAAAAAATGGTTTTTTTATTAAAAAAACCATTTCTGAATTAGAGATTCTTCGACAATGGCATAATCAAGCTAGGGGGAATAACCAACATTTAAATCTTACAATTATTCCAACACTTAAATGTAATTTCCGTTGTACTTATTGCTACCAGGAACATTTTCCAATCACAATGGATCACAACACTCAAGAGGCACTAACACAGTTTATACAAAAAAAAATAGTCAATAATGGAAGTTTACACATTACATGGTTTGGCGGTGAGCCCCTCTTGGAAGTTGATATTATTGAACATCTTTCTCGGAAATTTAAAGTAATCTGTGATGAAAACAATACGAAATATTCAGCAAAAATTATTACGAATGGCTATTTATTTTGCAGTGACGTTGCCAACAGGTTGAAAGACTGTAGCATTACCCAAGCTCAAATAACCTTGGACGGACCTGCCGACATTCACGATCTCCGACGACCTTATATCGATGGAAGTAAAACATACGAAAAAATTATTAATAACTTGAAAGAGGCAGCACCTATTATTCCTGTAAGTCTTAGAATTAATGTTGATCAAACAAATAGAGAGAAAATAGGTGGCATTGTAAACCAAATAAAAAAAATGGGCTTAAAGGATTTTGTTCATCCATATTTGGGACAGACCTACCCTTATACAAATACATGTAGTGATATATCTAGCGACTGTTTGACCGATTTTGATTTTTCTCTCTTAACTCTTGAAACTACTCTCGAATTAATTGAGCAAGGCTTTCATTCATTCCCTCTCCCTCGCGCTGTAAGTGCGCACTGTATGGCTGAAAAGGCAAATTCCTTTGTAATCACACCAGAAGGTATGATTTTAAAGTGTTGGAATGAAGCTTCCGAACCAGAAGCTGCTATCGGCCATTTAACCGAGCCACAAAATAAAAACATGGTGGACAACAATAACCGTTGGTTTCAACGTGATATATTTTCTTTAGACTGTAAAGATTGCAAATTATTGCCAATTTGTATGGGAGGGTGCCCTTATATTTTCAACAAAACCGGTCATCTACACTGCCATTCATGGAAACATAACCTAGATGAGAGTCTTGCAACATATTATTATTTAAAAGCTTTAGAAAACGAAGGTCAAATTGCTACTGCATTTGAGGAAGCGGTAGTAGAAATGAAAAGTTTTCTAGAGGATTATTAAAAGTTTGAGATCTAAGCAAGCAGCATGTTTGACAGTAATTGACAGAAATGATGAGGGTACTGGACTCATCGAGAGAGGCTGTAATGGTACGTGTGGCATCTGAAAACCACCAGCATCTTCAACGCACATCCCCTTTCAGTTTTGTTTGTGCCCAAGATTGTTCTGATTGTTGTAAAAATAAACGGATACAAGTCAATCCTTATGAAATTGCCAGGATTGCTTCTTGCCTGAAAATAACCACAACGGAATTTATTCATACCCGTACCGAGCAAGGTGTATATCTTAAGCAGAGTGAAGACGGATCATGTATTTTTCATTCGGAAGAAGGATGCAATATTCACCTGGACAGACCGCTGGTTTGTCGCTTGTACTCCTTAGGTTTGCATCAATCAAAACAGAAAGATGAATGGTTTACACTCATAGAGCCTCCCTCTTTTTGTGATGGTGTCCTTGGCAATAACGGAACAGTGGAATCATATCTGAATTCACAAGACACCAAATCCTATTTTGCCGCAAGCGAACACTATCGTTCTTTACTTGAAAAGGTAATTGCCAGCCTGAATAGAGCTATTATCTCTCAGCCTGACATCCCCTTGCCGGAGTGGATTTTTATATCAAAAGGTGCCGATTTTAGTGAAGATTACCCCAAGATCCTGGATATAGACTATGTATTACAGAATGAGGCAGTGAATTCAGAAGGCAAGTCATTGGATGCGAAGGATAAAATGGATCTACACATTGCTGCTATAAAAAAACTGCTTAAAATAATTGAGAAAGGTGAAGACTCATGAAAAAAAGTACCGTAGATCAAAATGCTAATATGACGGTAAAAAGCCTGTCGATAGTAGTGGCTGCGCTTGGTCTCTCGCTAGGAACAACAATTGAAAGTGTTCATGCAGCTGATGTCAGCAATATTCCGGATAAAACTGAGGTTAATCGGCAAGTTGTAGTCAAACCTCAAACAACAATACGAACAACGGACGCAGCATATATAAAATTTGATAAAAGAATAGAAGCTGAATCGGAAGGCGAGCCGATTGAAACCATACAGTCAACCGTTAACGATTCCGAGAAACTAGAGGTTACTAAATAGAGGTGCCGGACTCGGTAAAAGACTAGGCTGAGCAAAGGGATGAAATCTAACTTGATTGATACTTTTGCCCTGTTCTGGATTCGTTTTGTAAATTACCATTCCCAAAACAAAATAAGTTTCAGCCTGTTTATGCGGGCTGAAGCTCCCTTGTATGTTGCTCCATATTGTAATCTGGCATTATCTAAGAATTAGTCGCACAAGCCCAAACCTGATTATAAAAAATCGGAATTTCATTGTTGGAAACAATATTCAGAGCCTCCCGCCTAATTTGTAAAAGTAGTAAGATTGTCAAAAGGCTTATTGTTATTCGTAACTGATGATTGAGGAGTTGTTTTGAAGATTCTATCGATTAATGGAAGTCGAAGAAAAAAGGGGAATACTGAATCCCTTATTCAGTCAATATTAACTCCTGCCCAAAAAGGAGGAGCGCAAATAGAATCGATTTTTCTTGGTGACTACCAAATTGGTGCATGTACTGGATGTGAGGGCTGTGCCAGCTCTTGGGAATGCATAATCAGGGATGATTTTGCCCAGGTTATCAAAAAGCTAGATGAGGCGGATGGGGTAGTTCTAGCCTCTCCAACTTACTGGTATTCTGTCACCTCAGACATGAAACGTTTTATTGATCGTTGTTACAGCCTTGTCCAGTTTCCCGTCAACCGAAAGAACTGGATCGGAAAATATCAGGGTGCTGGTAAAACCTGTATTACCGCCGCGGTTTGTGAACAAACTGAAGCTTCAGCAATGGGAAACACCCTGTCGCTACTCACTGACTTTTCAAAAGACATAGGAATGGATGTTGCCGCTTCTGTAAAAGGTTTGGGATTCTTTGAAGCAGGTAGCATTAAGAATGACCATAACCTTTTGCAAACAGCAGAAAAGGCGGGACAAAATCTATTTGATCGCCTGAATGGGTAACGACCTGATTTGATCTCCGAGAAGTTATCTGATTAGCGCTAATCTTCAGCCAAGACCTTCCCCTCTCCCTAACCCTCTCCCCGATTTGTGGGAGAGGGGATTTTACTCCTTCCCCGCTTTATGGGGGAAGGTTGGGATGGGGGGTGATCGCGAAGCGATATGTTTTTTTGCTGTCAAACTATCAAATATTGAACCTAACATTTCAGTGGCTGAAGATTAGCGCTAATCAGGAGAAGTTATGGCCGCTCAGGTGTGGAAATGGAGGCGACGGTAGATTGTTTGAGCTCAGCTGAACGAGATCAAATCTCAGCATAACTGTCAGATTGAGCCTGCGTTATTCCCCCCCCCTTGAAAACTTTTCACTTCCTCAAAGAGCCACATTCTGAACTGTTTCAAGGCACCGCTGGATAAATTTTCCTTTGGGTAGACCAGATAGTAGGCATCATTACTCTTCAACGGCAGATTGTAGGCAATGGTTAGTTGTTTTTTCTCTAGCTCCTCAGCTATCAAGAAACGTGGGATTAGAGCTATCCCGAGCCCGGCACAGGCAGCGCTGATCATAATTGAAAAGTATTCATAACGCGCCCCCTGCATAGCATTGACTGCCGAAATCCCTGCGCTGTCGAGCCAGTGACGCCAAGCGTCTGGCCGTGAAGACAAGTGCAGCATGGGGTAATCCAAAACCCCTTCCGCGTTAGGCAAATATTCGCAGTCTAAAAGCTCAGGTTTGCAGACGGCAACGACATCTTCACCAAAAAGAAAGTCAGCAACCGTCCCTGGCCAGTTAGGTTGGCCAAAGTGGATGGCTGCATCAAAGGGTGTTTCTTTAAACAAAAATATAACTGAGCGCGCAGACATATTGATTGTTGCGTCGGGGTACTGCTGATAAAAACTTCCGATGCGTGGAATTAGCCACTGCGAACAAAAAGTTGGCAGAACGGCAAGATCAAGAATTTCCCTTGTTCCCCCATGAGACATAATGTTCAGCATGTCCCGTTCCATCTGTTCCACCGATTTCCTTATCTGTTTGCTGTATAAAAGCCCAGCTTTAGTCAGTAAAACCCGCTTCTTTACCCGGTTGAATAACTTGAGCCCTACTTGATCTTCCAATGTTGAAATTTGTCTGGATATGGCACTTTCCGTCAGTGCAAGCTCTGCAGCTGCACTGGAAAAACTTTGGTGTCTTGCCGCTGATTCAAAAGCCAACAAGGCACTGCGACTTGGAAGGGTTCTCCTCATGAGTTTGACTCCAAGAATGATAAGGAAAACAGACTATTATTTAAGGGGATCAACAGAAGATGTTAAAGAGAGCTTTGCTGTTGTATTCAAAATAAGAAGTGGGAAAATCACAGAACTCCTTAATTAACAGGTTGTCACAAGTTTGACCCTTCAAAGAAAAGTATTCTACAGGCCCAAAAACTTTTGCCGAATACGGCCAAGATGTTGAGTTAATAACTCACGTCTTAATGCCCCCAGCTCATTTTTATCACTTTTCAATACCGTAAGGGTTTGGCTGATTTCATCAACAACCGATTGAACTTCTTCTTTCCAGCTTCCTTTGTCGAGAACGGAACACCATAACCTGACAGTACGGTCGTAAAGTGACTCGGAGATGTTTTTGAGCACTGGATTATTTGTACTGTCATTAAGGATTGTTCTCAATTCCCGATCTACTGCTATCAGGGCTTCCTTGTCCACCACTTCAAATAATTTTTTGCATTGCTGATGCAATGTTATCAGCCGCTGAAGATGCTCTTCAGAAGCATGCTCTGCAGCAAGCTTTCCAACCATCTCTTCAATTTCAAAGCGTACCTGATACGTGTTCATAATTTGCTGAAATTCCATTTCTGCAACCATGGTTCCACTACGTGGCAACACCCGAACGAGCTGCTCCCACTCTAGTCGATTCAATACTTCACGCAAGGGTGTACGACTAACAGCAAATTCTTTTGCCAGAACTTTTTCATTCAAAATGCTGCCAGGAGGATATTCAAGACATAAAATTCGCTCTTTAATTGTCTGATATATATCATTATTCATAAGAAAACCTTTGACTTGTGGTTCATAGAACTTAATAACCATTTTTTAAAATCACCCAGCTGTCTAGCAGACACAACTGATATAACAACGTAGCAGGGTAGGTATACCAGTGAAGATTATAATTTACAAGTTTCAAATAGAGTACAGGCTGTTGATAATTAACCGAGAGAGATCATCCCTTCCCCCAGAAAATATTTTTTCTCTTTGACTATCATTTTTTTGCTGCTTTTGTGTGATCTGTGTGTCTTTTGACGTCTTTTATCATGCTACGGTGGGCATCATTGTTCTGCTTCCCACTATGGTGTCCAGATTAATGTCTGTAATCTGGACAAATCAGTCGCCAAGGTTAATTTGTATCTAACGACAGATAAAGCGGTTATAAGTAGGGCAATATCCCGTATTAAAAGTCCATAACTGAAATTAGGCCGCGGTGCAAACCGACCAAGCTTATAACTTTTCTTATTCCCAGCAGTGCTCCATCTACATAGGGTAGAGCACTTGTTCCGGCCTCATGCTTTATAATCAGCTGTTGGTCGGACATGCCAAAGATCGCATCAAGCGAAAGCACGTAACCTGGAAGGCGAACTGAATGCACCTGGGTTCCATTGAGACGTGCTCCCCGTATTCCCTCCGGGTCCTGACTTTGATTGAGAGGGACATCAAGCTGGGATTCGCAGATCTTAGAAAGGCGATATGCCAATTCTCTTGCTGTCCCGCTCGGAGAGTCAATTTTAGTAGAGCTGGCGTAATCAATAATCTCCCAATGGGGAATATGTTTAGCGGCCATTTCTGAAAATTTTTGAAAGAGTACTGCTGTAAGCGAGAAATTGCCACAGGCTAGCACCCCTTTGCCAACCGCTTGTGCTACTTCATCGATTTCTTGATAGTCATCCTCAGTTAAACCGGACGTTCCCACTAGAACATGGCAACCCTGTTGAAGCGCCAGCAATATGTTGGCCTTGGCTACATCGGGTTTTGTGTACTCAATAAATACCTCCGGACAAGTAAGTAAAGCTTCAGCTACTGTTGCGGAGAGAGGGGTCGTATTTTCGGCCTGGCCGATAACAGAACCGAGATGTTTACCAGCGTGAGACCTTGATACAGCACTAACTAATCTGAGATCTGGTGTTAAATATATTCCTTTTGCCAAAGCAGATCCTGCCCAGCCAGTAGCTCCTGCCAGACAAATGCTAATACCCATGCTTCAGTATCCTTTCAATTGCATTATTGATTGTCAGTAACTTTTCGGAAAGATAAAAGGGGGCTGCAAGACGCACAAAAATACGATTTCACAGCACCCAACTTGGCGATCTTGTTTAAAAGGTTGATCCTTCGGTCAATCATCTCATGAGATTCAAACATATCCCTGATAGGGTCGTCGTTCCAAGGCAGAGAAGACATGGTTAATCATCGTATTAAAATCAAAAACAGGCAACCCGACCGCCTCTTGTACATCATACGCAAAAGGAGGCATATTGGAGCATTCGAGCAGGATGGCCTTGATAGAAGGATCACTGGCAACAAGCTTTTTGGCCTGTCCAATCATCTCCTCCCTGGCAATCTTAGTATCAATAAAACCGGTTTCAGTTATAAAGGCACCGTAAAAATTTTCTGTTTCCTCCATGCCAAGAACCACGACCGTTGACGCATCAATTCCAGCGGCATGGAAATGTCTTTCAGTCAAATTTTGACCCTGTGCCGTCAGGATTCCAACCTTTTCCTGATTACGTAACATCCTGTGGATAAACGGTACTTGCAAAATACTGGACATCATAACAGGAACTGGCAGGGCTTCAGCTAATTGTTCCTGGAACAAAGCCATAAACCCACAATCACTGGTTATTGCACGAGCTCCTTGTTGGATAAGCTCAAGTCCTGCTTCAATAAAAGGTTGAGCCAACTCCGGGTCGCGTTCAAAAATCAGGCGATGTGAGGATGCTGCCTTGACGGTTTTATAAATAACGGGGAAGGGGTATGTTGTTGCATTAGCCACATCTCCTGGGGCAAGGGGAAGCATTGCATCCAGCAACAGAATGCCGATTGCTTGCCCTGCACTATATTGACCTTTTCTCGCTCGGTAAATCATAGTGAATTTTGTCCTCCTGACTGCTATCCAGAAACTAGATAATGGTTATAATATGTTATAAATTTTTAGTGATTAACTTAAACGTTAAATGTTTCAAACGGCCAAAATCCACATCTAACATTGAGTCGCTGTTTCAAACCCATACCGATAGGCATCATTCGGATCAGAAATAAATTGGTGAAACCCGGTAATGTAGGCGTTGCCTGTAATTTCCGGGATTATTCCCATGGTGTCGCCTATTCGGGTTTCCTGAATAATTTTGCCAATAAATTCTGTTCCGAAAATACTTTGATACGGATAGATTTCATTTACAGCTAATTGTCTGCCATGATGCAGGAACGCCATTTTTGCCGAGGTGCCAGTGCCGCAGGGGGATCTATCGATTTGACCGGCACCAAAAACTACTACATTTCGGGCCGGCTCTGTGTTTTGGTAGATTTCTGTTAATGCAACGGCACCAGCGAGACCTGTAGCAGGATGGGTGATATGTACTTTTTGATTCACTGCTTCACGAACGGCAATGCCAAGTTTTTTAAGTTCATCCAAGTGGCATGGCTCAACTGTCAAGTTCAAATCCTCTACATTAACAAGAGCAAAATAATTGCCACCATAGGCGATATTAACAGGAATATTTCTAAGCGGGGGGACGTCTACTTGAATTTTTGTGACCCAAAAGGCGGGCTGGTTTTGAATGGTAACTTGTTGAACCTGCCCCTGCTCATTGATAACCGCTTTGCTGTGAATCATTCCAGCTGGGGTGTCCAAGCGAATCAAGGCCTCATTCTGCCCCGGATTCACTACTACTATTCCGGTTTCCAAAAGTGCTGTTACCACCCCCATGGAGCCATGACCGCACATATTAAGGTATCCACTACCGTCCATAAAGATAACCCCAGTATGGGCCTCGGAGTTACAGGGCTCAGTGAGCACAGCACCAAACATATCCTGATGTCCACGAGGTTCATGCATGAGCATCTGACGTAGATAATCACGATTAGTGGACATCCACTGTTTTTTTTTCATCATACTTGATCCAGGAATGAATCCTATTCCTGACATAACGATTCGGGTGGGTTCACCCTGTGTGTGGGTATCCACGGTTGTAATCATGTTGGTAAATTTCATCACCGTATTTCCTTAAATATAACCAAACATTTTAGGAAGCCACATAACAGCTGCAGGCCAATAGGTCAGTAACAAAAGAACTAAGATAACTGCTGCAAGAAAGGGAATCAGTGCCACAGAAACACTTTCTATGGGTCGCTTGCCGATATTGGCAGCTACAAACAGACACATACCTACCGGCGGGGTAGCCAGTCCGATAACAAGATTAAGTACCATGATAGCACCGAAGTGAAGGGGATGAACGCCGATCGATTCCACGAGAGGCAAAAAAACAGGAGTCATGACCAGCATGGCCGGTATCACATCTAGGAACATGCCGACGATCAAAAGGACAATATTGATCATAAGTAAAATGATGATTTTGTTGTCCGTTAGCGACATGACTAGCTCCGCAATTTTATCGGGGAACATCTCGATGGTCAGAATGTATGAAAACAAAGCCGCTGTACCCAGCAGAATCATCACCCCACCCGTTGTAATGGCACTCTGGATAAAAACCTGCAGTAAGACCTTGGGTTTGACGACGCTTCTGCGAATGAATGCAGCGACGATGAAAGCATAAAAAGCGGCAATGGCTGCGGATTCCGTTGGTGTGGCCAGCCCCCCTACAATACCGCCCAGGATAATTACAGGCATTATCAAAGCCATTATGGCGTTTTTACCACCGATAAATATTTGCCTCAATGAAACCGGGTTTTCCATACGTGGCAGATTTAATTTTTTTGCTTGGAAGGCGATCACTAGCATTTGCGATAGACCCAAAAGTATTCCTGGTACCATACCGACCAAAAACAACGCACCTACCGACGTTCCGGTCATTGAGGCATAAACCAGAAACGGAATACTGGGAGGAATTATGGGACCCACAGTGGATGAAATAGCCGTAACGGCACAAGTAAAGTCTTTTTTATAACCATCCTTGATCATGCCTGGAATCAGGATAGAACCTACAGCCGCTGTATCACTCACCCCAGCGCCGGTCATACCCGCAAAGATCATGGATATCAGCACATTCGCATGAGCCATGCCACCCCGGATACGTCCCACTATTAATTTACAAAAGTCGACCAGCTCTTCGGTAAGATTGGCTGCATTCATCAAGTTGCCAGCCAGAATAAATAGCGGAATGGCAGTCAACAAAAAAGAATCCATACCAGTAAACATTTTCTGAGCCACCAAAATAAACGTAATATCATTGATGAGCACGTAAACAACAGCCGGAATTCCTAGAGCAAAAGCAACGGGAATGCCCGTGAATGCCAGAATCAAAAATAAGGCAAAGAGAAGATAAATCATGGATTTAGTTCCTTTCTGCGGGGTCTGGAAACAAGCTGAGTAAATTTCTCAGGATATCCGACAGAACATAGGGAATCATGATAGATCCACCCACGGGAATGGCCAGGTAAGGATAAAACATGGAAATCTGCAAACCCAAAGAGGTTTGATTTAGATTCCGTAGGCTGATTGCTACGCCTCCGATAACCATGGCGACCAGAAACAGACACAGCATTGCATTGCCCGCAAAATTCAACCAAACCCAAGACACGGGTGACATGCGTGTTTTAAAAAATGTGATAGATACATGTTCTCTGGCACTGAAAGCCACAGCCGCACCTAGCATAGACATCCAAACCATGCTGTAGCGCACCAGCTCCATGGTGCCCATATAGGTTTTGCCTACAAAATATCGACCAAACACATGAAAAACAACTAATGCCATTATTAGGGCCATACCAATAGCCAACAAATAGCGGAGTGCCACATCCAGGTATTTCAGTCCACAACTGAGCGTAAGATAAATTGCATTGAGTGATTGCTGGGATTTAGACGACATAGGATCCTTCCTTTTTTGACTGTTTGACCAATAAAACAGTAGACAGTCATCAATCAGACTCATTTTGATTTTGGTGAATTGTTTTTTGAATCAGCGATCAGCCCAATTATTAGCAGAACAACGCTATATAGAGCTATAAAGTGAAATTCCCCGCAGCTTGCTGCGGGGAATTTCACTTTATTCTTTAATATTTTTTCCCAGCTTCTCTGATTTCTTTGACAATGGCTCCCCATTCAGGGTGTTCTTTGAAAACGTCATCATAGACACTTTGGGTAGCTTTCATCATAGATTCGATGTCTGGATGATAGACCACTTCCATCCCGTGTTCGACAGCCAATTTCAGGTGTTTGTCCTCCCCTTTACGGTAAACACTACGACCATATTCACCGGCTTCAAAAGCAGCTTTTTTGAATGCTTTTTGATCCTTTGCAGCAAGTTTTGAAAAAGTTTCGGGGCTGGTGAGAATCATGGTGCCAGCCCAGATATGCTGAGTTATGGTGATATATTTTTGAACTTCAGACAGAGACCTGGCAGTGATAACCCAATTAGGGTTGGACTGACCATCAACAACACCGGTCGAAAGGGCAGTGTAAAGTTCAGAGTAGGCAATTGGAATGGGATTCGCACCCAGTGCTTTCATGACGGCAACGCGCATTGGAGATTCAATAGTTCGCATTTGCAATCCCTTGAAATCCTTCACGCTTTTGATGGGGCGCTTGGAGTTGGTAATATTGCTGTTACCATCTACAGAATAAGCCAATCCCATCAAACCTGATTTTTTATCCATATCAAGCAGTTTTTCACCAATTGGGCCTTCGATTACAGCATCTAAATGCTTAACGTTTTTAAATAAAAAGGGAAGCTCGAGTAAATCTACGCGAGAATCAAAAGCGCCGATAGGCCCCATGGTGACCAGACCTATTTCGATAAGTCCGTCTCTGACACCTTCCAGAATTGCACGGTCATCGCCTAGTTGCCGTTGAGGGAAAATCTTTATTTTGATGCGGCCATCAGTATATTTTTTGACCAGCTCCTGGAATTTTAGAGCTGTAGCTTGATACGGTCCTTCAGGATCGGGTTTAACACAATGGGCCAGTTTAAAGGTTTGTGCTTGAGCCGTTGGGGCAAGCCATGCCGTACTCACGACTACAGCTAAAAGAATGACCAGATAACGCTTTATTGTACGTGCCATATCGTTCTCCTCCTCAGTGTTAAGTGTTGTTGAAATGTACCTTATTAATAAACATGGTTTTCCATTTCAAAAAAGTGTCGAATTCTCCTCCTTTCACAGAGACACATAATCCGGAGTGTTGAAAAGTTTCAAATGAGCCACCCCCACAGCCAGCTATCAAATAATCAAAATAGTAAAATTATACGATTCAATAATGCGTATTAAAGTGTCGTTTCGCAAAGAGGAACGACACTTTGTTTTCTCTAAATATCGAATTTTATCCCCTGCGCCAGAGGCAGAGTTTTTCCATAATTTATTGTGTTAGTCTGCCGGCGCATGTAGCTTTTCCAAGCATCCGAACCCGATTCACGACCGCCACCGGTCTCTTTTTCACCACCGAATGCCCCGCCGATCTCAGCACCGGAAGTTCCAATATTGACATTAGCGATACCGCAATCAGAACCCGCTGCAGAGAGAAATTCCTCAGCCTCAAGAAGGTTCTCAGTGAAGATGGCTGAAGAGAGTCCTTGAACAACATCGTTATGCAGTTCAATAGCATTGCTTACGTCACCACTATATTTAATAAGATACAGAATTGGAGCAAAGGTCTCTTCCTGAACAATTTCATAACTGTTATCAGCTTCAACAACCGCCGGATTAACATAGCAGCCTGACTCATAGCCTTGGCCTTCAAGAATTTCACCACCCTGTATTACTTTGCCGCCTTCCAGAACCACCTTTTCCAAGGCCAGAGTAAAATCGGTTACGGCCATTTTATCAATCAGAGGGCCAACATGGTTTTTTTCATCCAACGGATCACCAATCTTCAAACCACGGTATGCGTTGACAATAGTTTCTTTGACCTTGTCATAGATTGATTCGTGAATGATGAGGCGACGGGTCGAAGTGCAGCGCTGTCCGGCAGTTCCTACCGCACCGAAAACAATGGCAGGGAGTGCCATTTTTAGATCGGCATGAGGAGTCAGGATGATGGCATTATTACCACCAAGTTCAAGAATCGATTTACCAAAACGCCTTGAAATAATTTCGGCACCGTGGCGACCAACCTCGATAGATCCAGTGATCGATATCAATGGTACACGTTTGTCGTTAAGGAGTTTTTCGCCAATTGAAGAGCCGCGACCAATGACCAGGTTGAACAAGCCTTCAGGAAGATCGTTAGTTTTGATAACCTCTGCCAATATGTTTTGTACCGCAATAGCAGTCAAAGGAACTTTAGAAGAAGGCTTCCACAAGTTAGTGTCACCACAAACGGTTGCCATCATTGCATTCCATGACCAGACAGCGACAGGGAAGTTAAAAGCGCTGATTGTTCCAACAACTCCAAGAGGATGATATTGGTCGTACATTCGGTGCAGATCACGTTCAGATGCCATTGTATTCCCGTAAAGTTGTCTGGATTGACCAACAGCAAGATCACAGACATCAATCATTTCCTGAACTTCGCCTTTGCCTTCCTGAAGTGATTTACCCATTTCATAGGAAACGAGTGTTCCTAATGCGTCTTTATGTTTTCGTAGTTGTAAACCAATTTGGCGGACGATTTCCCCCCGTTTTGGGGCAGGCACCATACGCCATTGCTTAAAGGCAGCGTCTGCTTTGCTGACGATTTGATCATAGTCTTGCTCTGAAGCAAGATAAACACTGGCAATGTGCTTACCATCAACAGGGGAAATAATCTTCAACTCTCCTTGGTCAGTTGTTTGATTCCACTCAGCCCCAGTTGATGCCCCGAAGTTTTTCTCTTTAATGCCAAGTTCTTTTAAAAATTCCATGGTGCGCACTCCCTTTGTTTCATAGGTAAAATGATAAAAAGTTAAAAACGACGCTGGGCGAAGTGGTATAGTCGCGCTCCAACCTCATAATAAAGTCCACGCACTACTCTGGTAGAAATATCCTCCTGCTGAGTTATTGGCAGAGGAATGTCTTCTGCTGATTCCGTTTGGGTATATTCTGCCAGAAGCTTACCAAACAGGGTGCCAGGGCCAATGCCACGACCATTGTAGCTGGTTACGGTGATCATCCCTTTGTCAAAAACATGGAATTTAGGAATACTGTCGGTTGTCATCCTGATAATGCCATCCCAAGCATGTTCCAGTTCGATAGGACCAACCTGAGGAAATACCTTTTTCACGGAGCGCAAGGCCCAGTTTTTATGTAAATTATAAGCACCATTTCTTGCTTGACCAACACTCCCGACAATAAGACGACCATCACGATCAAGTTTGTACGAGGAAAGAATCAAATTGGTATCCCATGCCGGTTGGCCACCGGGTAGAATAGTTTTACGAATGGCTTCAGGGAGAGGGGGAGTAGCAAACTGAAAATAATTGAATGGCACCATCGAGTGCTTCTGATCCTTAAAAGCATAGTCAGGGTATCCTTGTGTTGCCAGAATAACCCACTTAGCTTCGATACTCCCGCCAGGAGTTTTTAGCCGCCAGACGTCACCATTTCGCTTGCACGACATGACCGGAGAATTTACATATAGCTTTGCTCCTGCTTTGCTGGATGCATTGGCCAAACCATAAGCATAAGCCAAAGGTTGAATCTGCCCAGCCCGCTTATCTAATAATGCGCCATAGAAGACATCGCTCCCAATCATTGGCGCAGCAACATCACGGCTCAACAGGGTAACTGGCGCATTGCGTCGTTTCCATTGTTCTTCCCGCTGCTGCAAGGCCTTAAGGCCAGCTGGAGAGTCTGCGCAATGAAGAGTTCCTTTACGGGAGGAATCACATTCAATTTCATACTTGTCTATCATCTCAAAGACCAGATCAGGAGAAGCCCCTAAGACCTCCATAAGCCGCTCTCCATACTCCGAACCCATTTTGTCTACAACCTCATCAGGTTTAAGCCACAGCCCCGCATTAACCAGGCCAACATTACGACCTGAACCACCGTAACCGATACTTTTTGCTTCAAGTAAGGTGACATCCGTTCCTGCTTCTGCTAAATGCAATGCGGCTGATAGACCGGTATAGCCCCCACCAATTACGGCAACATCCGTTTTATGTTCACCTTCGATGGGAAGCAATGCTGGATGTGGTGGGGCAGTCACAGTCCACAATCCGTGGGTTGCTGTTGAATTATTCATATCAGGTCTCCATTATCTCCATGTTGTTTGCCTACTATGCTAGCATTAATATCTAACTGAAATATCAGTAGTATATAAAGTTAAACACATGTAGTATTTATAAATATACTGCTGAAATTTTCAATGTCAAGTTTTTTTATAACAGTTTTATGAATAATTCTGGTAGCTGTTTTTATCAGGATTTATGGGAGTATTCAGTCATTCAAAAAAGTCATCAACTCATGTTTTTAAGTCGTTTTACAAACAGATTTTCTTCTCGCTATACTCTCCAAAGCTAAAATGTAAGTCAGACAAAAATCATTGAAACGACTAGAGTAGTATCGAGATTTGTAAGGAGAACGGGTAATGTTAAAAGGGACTGAATTGATTAATATTGGCGCTGAGCAGGGGAAGATCACCAAAGTATTACTCAATAAGAGGCAGCAATATGTTTCGAGAGGGATTTCCAATCTTGCCCCTATCTTCATTGAAAGCGCCAAAGGGGCTGTGGTCAGGGATATTGACGGCAACGTCTATATCGATTGTTACGGTGGCATCGGTGTCTTAAATGCCGGGCACTGTCCAGATCATGTTATCGATGCGATCAAGACCCAGGCAGAGAAACTATTACACTCCTGTTTCAGCGTTTCTATGTACGATTCCTATGTGGAACTGGCAGAAAAACTGGCTAATATTTCCCCTGGAGACAAACCAAAAAAAGTCGCACTTTTCAATAGTGGTGCGGAAGCTGTAGAAAATGCAGTTAAAATCGCCAAAGCTCATACCAAAAAATCAGGACTTATTGCTTTTAGCGGAGGGTATCATGGCCGGACTCTGTTGACCTTGACTCTGACCAGTAAAGTCAAGCCGTACAAGGCAGGTTTTGGTCCTTTTGCGCCCGAGGTGTATAAGGCTCCATACGCTTATTGTTACCGTTGTCCCTATCAATCAACTTATCCTGAATGCGGGATGCATTGCCTGGAAAATTTTGAACACTTCTTTGTCAGTGAGATTGATCCTGGCGATATTGCCGCTATGATTATCGAACCGGTGCAGGGTGAAGGTGGTTTTGTCGTCCCGCCGAAAGAATTTCTTCCCGGTCTTAAAACCATTTGTGAAAAACATGATATTGTTTTTATTGCTGATGAAATTCAATCAGGTTTTTCCCGAACCGGTAAAATGTTTGCCAGTGAGCATTTTGATGTTGTTCCTGATCTGATGACGGTGGCTAAATCGATTGCAGCAGGATTGCCGTTAAGTGCCGTTATCGGGCAGCAGGAAATTATGGATGCGCCAACCGCCGGACAGATTGGGACGACTTATGGTGGAAATCCGGTAGCATGTGCTGCGGCTTTGGCAACTATCGAAATGAATGAACAGGAAGATTTCTCCACCCGGGCCGAAGTCATTGGCAGAACAATAACCACCACGATGAAAGAGTTGCAGCAACGGTTTCCACAGCTTGGTGATATCCGCTCCCTGGGTGCTATGGTTGCTGTAGAATTTGTCAAAAGTCCTGAAACCAAAGTTCCGGATAAGGACGCTGTGACGGCAATTATTAAGGCTTGTTTCAAACGTGGCCTGCTGGTGATCAGCGCAGGTCTGTTTGGCAACGTGATCCGCTTTCTGCCTCCATTGGTGATGACTGATGCTCAGCTTGATCAGGCAATGTCCATTTTTACTGAAGCGGTTACTGAAGTTTTTGAAAAATAGCCCAATTTGTAATTTGATAGATTGATGGTTGACAAGGAGAGTCTATGAGTAAAAAAGCAACCGCTGGTACCCGGGGTAAGAGTGCCGGATCAGACTGTTTTGTTGAACTGGAACTGACCGATACGGGGGGAATTCAGCTCAATTTGAAGAGTAAAGTGAAGTCTCTGTTCGGGGCTAAAATAGAGTCACTTTGCCTTGAGGTTTTACAATATTTTGAAATTGAAAATGCCAGAATATCTATAGAGGACAACGGAGCTTTAGATCATGTTATTGCTGCACGGGTTGAAGCTGCAATCAGAAAGTTGATCGAAACTGATAAGGAGTTTTTACTAGATATTCTCCCACAGAATCTGACTGTCACCGCGCAGGATAAAAAACGTCGCTCGCGTCTCTATCTACCGGGTAACGCGCCGAAACTTTCTTTAAATGCCGGTGTTTTTGGTGCAGACGGCATCATCCTTGATTTGGAAGATTCTGTTGCGGTAGATAAAAAATTCGAAGCGGCCATTCTGGTGAGGAATACCCTGCGAGCGACCGATTTTTATGGTGCCGAGCGGATGGTGCGGATCAATCAGGGAGCAAAAGGGCTAGCCGATCTCGACTTTGTCATTCCCCATTCTGTCAATCTGATTCTTGTTCCTAAATGTGAAAATGCCGGGCAACTTCAGGCTATTAACCTAAAAATAAAACAACTTCAGACGGATAATAATATCTCCAATCCGGTTCACCTCATGCCGATCCTTGAGAGTGCCAAAGGGGTGCTGAATGCGTTGGAAATTGCTTCTACAGATAAAGTTGTTGCTCTGGCCATCGGTCTTGAGGATTACACCGCTGATCTCGGGGTGCAACGAACTGAAGAGGGGACGGAATCCTTCTTTGCCCGCTGTCAACTGGTCAATGCAGCGACCGCAGCTGGAATTCAGGCAATAGATTCGGTTTTCTCCGATGTTTCTGATATGGAAAAATTGCAGCAGAATGTTCTACGTTCAAAGGCTCTTGGTTTTGATGGGATGGGCTGTATTCATCCCCGCCAGATCAAGGTTGTTCATGATAACTATGCGCCAAATGATGCTGAAATTGAATCTGCCAAGAAAATTGTCAATGCTTTTCATGTCGCCAGTGAACAAGGGCTTGGGGTCGTCTCTCTTGGTTCTAAAATGATTGATCCACCCGTAGTTAAACGTGCTCAGACAACAATTGATATGGCAATTGATGTTGGTAAGTTAGTAGCGAACTGGAGGGATGACTATGTCTCTTGAATTAGTAAAAAATGCTGTTGGGAGAATGGTTCCAACCGAAATTAATGGTAAGCCTGTCGTCCCTTTCAAGGGGGTCGGTGGTTATAAACCTGAGAGTAAGAAGCATGCGACCAGAATATCGAGTTGCGCAGACTTTCCTCTGGATGGGGACAAGCAAGTTGCGGATCTGAAAACAGCCCTGATCAATGCCGGACTGAAAGATGGCATGACTATTTCCAGTCATCATCACTTTCGCAATGGGGATCTAATTGCGGTCGAAATCTTCAAAATTGCACAGGAACTTGGGGTTAAAGATCTGGTCTGGTTTCCCTCAGCGGCTTTTCCCTGTCAGGAATCAATTATTGAGCAGCTTGAAAACGGAACCATCCACCACATTGAAGGGAGTCTGAACGGCCCTCTCGGTGAATTCGTTTCTCAGGGAAAAATGGCTGGAACCGGAGTTCTCCGTTCTCACGGCGGCCGCTATCAGGCGGTTCAAGATGGTGAAGTACAGATTGATATTGCCGTGATTGCCGCACCAACTGCCGATTCTTTTGGCAATGCCAACGGTGTCGATGGCTCGTCTGCCTGCGGTCTGCTCGGGTTTGCTCTGGCCGATTCTGAGTATGCCGACAAAGTGATTGTGGTGACCGACAATCTGATTCCGTTTCCTTGCGTCCCCTGGCAGATTCAGGGTAATCATGTCGATTATGTGGTTGAAGTGGAGCAGGTTGGTATCCCGGAAAAAATTGTGTCGGGGACAACCAAGGTCACCAAAAGTCCCGATCGGCTGCATATCGCTGATTTAACTGCTCAATTCTGCGAAGAAGCTGGCTTGATCCAGGACGGTTTTTCTTTTCAGGCCGGTGCTGGTGGAACCTCCCTCTCAATCGGTAATTTCTTCGGTGAAATTATGCGCCGTAAAGGGATTAAAGCCCGTTTTGCCCGTGGTGGCAGCAATAAATATCTGGTTGAAATGCATGAAGAGGGGTTGATTGATTATATCCTCGATGGGCAGACCTTCGATCTGGATGGCATTCGTTCCCTCCGACAGAACCCTCACCATGTCACCACCAGTCCATTTACCAGTTACAACTATCATGGTAAGGGGAACTTTGCCGGATTGGTCGATATTGTCATTCTCGGAGCAACCGAGGTTGATCTCAATTTCAACGCCAATGTTGTGACTCACTCAGACGGGAAGCTTCTTCATGGTATTGGAGGTTGGCAGAACTGTCTGTTTGGCAAAAATGTCATCCTTCCGGTTCCACTGTTCCGTAACCGGATTCCGATCATTTGTGACGAAGTGACTACTATTTGTGGGCCAGGGGAGCTGATCGATATTATTGTCACCGAGCGGGGGATTGCGATCAATCCACTCCGCACCGATCTGCTGGAAAAGATGAAAGATTCCCGACTACCGATCAAAACGATTCAGGAGCTTAAAGATGAAGCTGAAAGAATCTGTGGTGTTCCTGCTAAACCTGAATTTACTGATGAAATTATTTCCGCAGTAAAATGGGTTGATGGCACCCTGATTGATGTTGTCAGAAAAGTTGCTGGCATCGCAAAATAATTCGCTCTACGGCGTTGTAGTGGTTTTTCAAAACCTTGACATACGATGTATGCCTTCGCCTTTGAAAAACCACTCTGCCTTGTAGAATAAATTTTTTGCTTAACCAGCAAACATAACTAATCAAAAAGGAGAACAGGACAATGGCTAAAAGAACAATCGTCAACATGCCCGGAGATGGTATTGGTAAAACCGTATTGCCCGCAGCGGTTCGAGTTTTAGATGCTGTTGGATTTGAAGCTGACTATGTCCACGCTGATATCGGTTGGGAATTCTGGTGTAAAGAGGGAAATCCGCTGCCGCAAAAAACCCTTGATCTCCTCAAAGAACACAAGATTTCTTTGTTCGGCGCAATCACCTCAAAGCCCAAGACCGAAGCCCTTGATGAACTTGATCCCGCACTCAAAGATAAAGGTTTTGTCTATTTCAGCCCGATTGTGGGGTTACGGCAACATTTTGGACTCGATATCTGTGCCCGTCCCTGTAAATCTTTCGTTGGCAATCCTCTCAATTTTATTCGCAAGGGGCCTAACGATACCATTGAAGAACCGGAAGTTGATGTTGTAGTTTTCCGGCAGAACACCGAAGGTTTGTATGGCGGTGTTGAGTGGACTGATCCATCAACACAGGTTCACGATGCACTGATGACAAATTCTCAATTTGCCAAAAACTTCGGTTGGTGTCCCAAGGAGGATCTGGCTATTTCAACTCGGATTTTCACCAAAAAATATTCTGAGCGGATTATTCGTGCGGCCTTTGAATATGCTGATAAACACGGTTACGAAAGAGTTACCCTGTGCGAAAAACCCAATGTCCTGCGTGAAACTTCCGGGATGATGCTTGCTATCTGCCGTGAAGTGGAAAAAGAGTATAAGAATATCTGGTTTGACTACACCAATATTGATGCCCAGATGATGTGGCTGACTAAAGATCCTGAAAAATATGGCATTATAATCGCCGGAAATATGTTTGGTGATATCGTTTCTGACGGCTTTGCCGGACTGATCGGTGGTCTGGGTTTTGCCTGTAGCGCCAATGTTGGAGAAGAGATTGCTATTTTTGAACCGACCCACGGCTCCGCACCTAAATATGAAGAGTTGAACCCCTCGATTGTTAATCCGATTGCGATGATTCTCAGCGCCTGCATGATGCTTGATCATATCGGTGAGACAGAAAAAGCGCTGCGGATTCGCAACGCGGTTGCCAAAGTGGTTGAAGAAGGTAAAGTTCGTGCCTATGACATGCTGAAACTGCGCGGCTGTCAGGAGGTGATTGATCAGGGCGCTGCAACAACGGATCAGATGGCGGATGCTATTATTGCCGCTCTCTGATGGCGTCGCAAGAATTCTGCCCCACGGCGTTATCGCATTTTTTCGAGACCTCGACATACATATGTATGCCTTCTCCCTTGAAAAAACACGACGCCTTGTTGGACAAAATTTTTGCTTAGCCATCTCTTAAATATCATTTCTACGGCGTCGAACACACAAGACTTGGAAGTTCAACGCATCAAATAATGGAGCAAGTCGCATGAATATTTTAGAACTCTGGCCGGAAATTGACTGGATCAAAGATGCTGAACTGCGCGGAAAAGTAGCAAACGTCTGGGAGGCAGCGCTCGAAAGAAGTGTACTGACTGCGGATGATCTGAATACCATTCCGTTTACCCTGCTTTGCGGTCCTGATCTTAAAGTCACTTTTATGGATCATAAGCGGGCGGTTGTTCATATTGCGAAGGACGCCGGGGAAAAGTGTAATGAATTTTTCCATGGTGAATTGCCGGTCAATATGGATGTTTTGATCGCCGGGGCAATCCTGGCCGATGTTGGTAAATTACTGGAATATGTTCTTGATGACGAAGGAAAAGCGATCCAGGGCACCTATGGCAAATATCTCCGACACCCTTTCAGTGGTGTCGCGTTGGCAGAAGAGTTCGGCATTCCGCCAGAGGTGACTCATATTGTTGCTGCCCACGCCGGTGAGGGCGATATGGTCAAACGGACGACGGAAGCGTACTTGGTTCATCATGTCGATTTCATGACTTTTCTACCGTTTAAATCGAGATTGCAGGTTTGAGAATGCCACTATCGTAGCAAAACCTGGGCTGTCCAGAATTGCGCTAGGCTAAGCACTTTTTGATGGGACAACGGAGTAAACTCGGGACTGTCCCCAGCACCATCGGGGGCTGTCCCAGACGTTTACGGACTAGGAGCATTCAGTGGTTCGCACCGTAAATACCTGGGACAGCCCCCATTCGGGGACAGTCCCGGATTTACTTGAAACCAAAGATAGCCACCAAAATGCCAAGAAATAAAGAGAAAATAATTCTTTGTTTCTATTCTAAACAATAAAATTTGATTTTCTTGGCGGCTTGACGTCTTGGTGGCTAAGTTGTTGAGTGAACTAGATAACCAGATGGAGTACTGAATCATGGGACAAACATTAATCGAGAAAATCCTGGCGAATCATTCCGATCAGGATGTAGTCAAGCCGGGTGAAATTGTTGATATAGAAATTGATGTACGGGTGGCGCGCGATTTTGGTGGTGCTAACGTGGTCAAAAATTTATTGAACAACGGTCTGGAACTGAATGATCCAGCAAAAACTTTTTTTACCTTTGATTGCAACCCGACCGGTTCAGATCAAAAATATGCAGCCAATCAACAATATTGCCGCCTCTATGCCCGGGAAAAGGGGGTTAAGATCTATGATATTGATGCCGGAATCGGAACCCACCTGGTGATTGAAAAAGGGCTCGCAGTTCCGGGATCGACGGTTATCTCAACCGATTCCCACGCTAATATCCTTGGTGCAATTGGCGCATTTGGCCAGGGGATGGGCGATCAGGACATCGCTGCTGCCTGGGCGAGTGGCAAGAGCTGGTTCAAGGTGCCAAAATCGGCAAAGATCAACTTGACGGGGGTACGTCCTGAAGAGATCAAAGCGAAAGATATCGTTTTAAACCTTTTGCATAAGTTTGGTGCCAGTCAGTTGCTTGGTTATTCGGTCGAAATCTATGGTGCTGAAGTTAAAAAACTCACTCTGGATGAGCGGATTACCATCTCTTCGATGGCAACTGAAATGGGGGCAATCATTGTCCTATTTCCTCCATCTGATGAGGTGATTAACTATGCAGAGGAGCGGTCTGGGCAGAAAGTTGAAAAGATCACTGCCGATGCTGATGCGGTTTATGACCAGATCTTCGATATCGACCTTAGTTCATTTGTCCCGATGATGTCTCGTCCTGGACACCCTGATGATACCATCGATATCGATGCCGTGAAGCAGGTAAAAATTGATTCGGCATTTATCGGTAGTTGCACCAATGGTCGTTATTCGGACATGGTTGCGGCAGCTGAGGTTCTAAAAAACCGAAAAGTTGCACCAGGGGTCGTCTTGAAAATTGTCCCCTCGACTGATGATGTCTGGCAACAACTTCTGGATGAGGGGTATATCAAAATATTTAAAGATGCCGGAGCACTGGTCAGCAATGCTGGTTGTGCCGGTTGTGCAGCGGGGCAGGTCGGGATGAATGGCCCCGATGAGGTCACTGTGAGTACCGGAAATCGGAATTTTGCTGGCAAACAGGGGGCAGGGGAGGTTTATCTTGGTTCCCCCGCCAATATTGCCGCGTCAGCGGTCGCTGGATATATCACTACTCCTGACGAAATTCCTGTAATGCCAGCGGTCTTTACGCCCACAGGTGGCTTTTTTGAACCAGCTGAGGCGAAAAAAGCTGCAATAGTTGAAAAGTCAACTGTAATTGAGGGAAAAGTCTGGATTGTCGAGCAGGATAATATCGACACCGACATGATTTTCCATAATCGTTATCTCACCATCACCGATATCAATGAGATGGGACAGTATACTTTTGACAATCTGGCCGGTTGGAAAGATTTTGCCGAAAAAGCTGAAGCGGGAGATATTGTTATCACCGGTAAAAACTTTGGTGCTGGCAGTTCTCGTCAACAGGCGGTGGATTGCTTCAAATCTCTGGGTATCCAAGCCATTCTTGCTGAATCTTTTGGGGCAATCTATGAGCGGAATGCAATTAATGCTGCTTTCCCGATTTTGAGTTTCGACGATATTTCTTCCTTAGAATTGAAATCGCGCGACAAAGTGAAAGTTGATTTCAGCAGTGGTATTATGACAAATCTGGAGAATGGCAAATTGGCTCAAATCAACAAATTTTCCAAGGTTCAAATGGAAATTTATCAGCGGGGTGGCTTGTTGGGCTGAAAAACGTTATTTTAAGCTAAATTTCCGCTCAAACCCTTCTCCATTGAGGGAGAAGGTGGCTGAAGGCCGGATGAGGGGGAACAGATCCACATTGTTCTGGCAATCCCTCCTCACCCTGACTCTCTTCCTCATGGAGAGGGGATTTTTTTTGGTTACAGTGGCAATTGTGGCTGATGAGATAACTAGATCATACTAGAATTGATTCTTTAAGTATTTGGTTGCAACTTATTGATATTGGAGCAGGTAATGGGTCAAACTTTTGTTGAAAAAATATTGGGTGCCGAAACCGGGGCGATTGTTTTCCGTAAACCACAGATTGTGTTAACGCATGACAATACTGCCAGTATCGAAAAGACTTTTGCACAGATGGGCGGCACAAAGGTTGCGGATCCGGATCAGCTTTTAGTGGTTCTGGATCACAACGCGCCACCAACCAATGCGAAGCTGGCAAATCAGTATCAAAGTATTCGCAATTTTGTCAAAGATCAGGGGATTAAGCAATTCCATGATGTTTCACAAGGGATTTGTCATCAACTGATGGCCAACTATGCCAAGCCTGGGATGATTATTGTTGGTTCCGATAGTCACACCTGTACCGCTGGCGCATTTAATGCTCTTGCTGCTGGAATTGACCGGACCGAAGCTGCTGGATTGTGGAAACGAGGTGAAACCTGGTTCCGGGTTCCTGAATCTTTGAAGGTGACTTTAACCGGGAAGCTTCAGCCGGGTGTCTATGCTAAAGATATCTCACTGTGGATTATTGGCATGATCGGCTCTGCTGGGGCCAATTATATGAGTATTGAATATCACGGCGATGGAGTAAAAAACCTGTCCATGGCACAGCGGATGACCTTGACCAATCTGGCGTCTGAAATGGGGGCAAAAAATGCGGTTTTCCCCGCTGATAATGTGCTGGCTGAGTTTTTCGGTGGCAGAAGCGGGACTCCGGTGTGGGCTGATGCCGATGCTGTTTATGCGCGGGAAATAGAAATAAATTTAGAAGAATTATTTCCCTTGGTTGCCGCCCCCCATCATGTCGATAATGTAAAAGCGGTTTCTGATGTACAGGGAACCAAGCTGCAGCAGGGATTGATTGGCACCTGTACCAACGGTCGCCTTGAAGATATCCGGATTGCGGATGAGGTTCTCAAGGGGAAAAAGGTTGCAGATGGTTTTCAGCTGCTAGTGATCCCCGCTTCGCAGGAAATTTATCTCCAGGCAATGGAAGAAGGGTTGCTGGCTGATCTTATCCATGCTGGGGCGAGTGTCCTTTCCTCTTCCTGCGGCCCCTGTTTAGGGACGGGGCAGGGGATTCCCGCTGACGGTTATACGGTTATTTCGACTGCAAACCGTAACTTCAAGGGGAGGATGGGAAATCCTGAAGCACAGATTTATCTGGCTTCACCCGCCTGTGTTGCTATGTCGGCTATTGCTGGTGAAATCACCGATCCTCGGGGAAAAGAATATAACGATAAATATCAATTTAAACAGGAACAGAGCGCAACGGTGCAGGTCAAAGAGGAGGATAACCGCTACCAAAATGGGGTATGGAGCTATGCCGATGTCGATGATCTGAACACCGATCTGATGTTTGCCGGCAATCTAACCTACCAGGTTCTCAGTTCAGATCCAGAAGCAATTATGCCCCATCTGTTCAAGGGGTTTGATAATAGTTTCAGTGAGAAAGTGCAGTCTGGTGATGTGATTATTGCTGGCGAAAACTTTGGTTGTGGTAGCTCTCGGGAGCATCCGGCTGTCGGACTTGCCCATGCTGGGGTGAAAGCAGTCATTGTTAAATCGGTCAACCGGATTTTTTACCGTTCATCGGTCAATCAAGGATTGCCGATTATCGTCCTTCCAGAGGCGGTCGAGGTCTACAGTGCTGGTGACAAAGTTGATGTAAGTCTCGAAAATGGAATGATCAGAGTTAACGATAAAGAATTCAAATTTGCACCATTACCTGAAGAATTAATGGCTATCTTTGCAGCTAAAGGGCTGGTGAACTGGATCAAGGAAAATTAAAACTATTCATCACCCTTGATAAACTCATAAATTTGTCTTTCGGCATCAGTCAGTGATTCATTTTGGTCATACGTTTTATTGAGAAAATAGTGATAAAAATCATGTCTTAAACTGTCACGGTTGCCAATAACAAACCATTTATTTCTTGTCCAGATAAACGGGGAAAGATCTTCTTTCCCCGTTTCAAACATTCCTATCAGAGCTTCTGCCTTGTCGGCAATAATATCGACCGATTCTCCGCCGATTTTTTGAATCAATTCCTGTGAATCGGGATGTTCAATTTGAATTTCAAAATTGTGTGGCATGGGCCCCATGCAGACATAACGTATACCGACTCCACGTGCAGCAGCTTTATTTATGTGAGGAGCAAGACTTTTTCCACATGGGGGGAACAGCCTGATATAGAGTTCTTTCTCTGCATGATTGATAATCTCAATCGCTTTTTGCATCACCTTGTTATGCCCCCTCAAGGTCAGGATATATTCGTACTCTGTCACTGTTGATATAGCTTCTAGTTCTGCTCCAAAACCATGAATATTCGTGTCAAATTGGCTCTTCAGCCGTTTTTGCAGTTCTTGTGGTGGCAACGGAACATACTTTCCTTGTTCGATCTCGAAAACCAACCCTTTGCGACTTAAGGTGTTCAGCACATCATATATTCTGGATCTAGCAATCCCTGATAACTTGCTGAGTTGAGATCCGTTTGATGGATGGTGAGCCACCAGTGCCATGTAGCAGGATGATTCATATTGTGAGAACCCGAGCTCAGTCATTTTAGAAGATTCCAGCATTTGACCTCCCAATTTTAAAAGATGATCTTTTGCTCAAACAACAAGCCTTTGTAGCATAGCATATTTGCCTGAAAACTTGACATATACTCGCTGGCAAGATATGTTGTTACTTAGATAGCAACATTTGTTGTCAATACATTTTTTCTACAAGGAGCCGCCATGTATAATCCTAATATCAATTTGATGTCTGCGTATTCAACAGTATCGGATGACAAGATTGTCAATTTTGAAGATACCTATGGTGCTCACCATTATGACCGACTGAACCTGGTCGTGCGGCAGGCAAAAGGATGCTGGCTTACCGATATCACCGGGCGTAAATATCTTGACTGCCTGGCCGCCTATTCGGCTGCGAATCCCGGTCATCATCACCCAAAAATAGTTCATGCAATGACTGAAGCATTGCTGGGTAATTATGCGTCAGTTATATCGAATGTTGTTTATACTGACCCTCTGGGTATTTTCCTTGAGAAAACAGCGAACTTTGCTCCACAACTGGCCCCCCGTTTTGGCAATAATGGTAATAAAGTGCTACCCAAAAATGGTGGCGTTGAATCGGTTGAAACTGCGATCAAGATGATGCGCTACTATGGCTGGAAGAAAAAAGGGATTGAAGATGGCAGACAGGAAATTATCATTTTTGATAACAACTTCCATGGCCGGATGATTACGGTAATCTCTTTTGCTACTACAAAGAAATATCGTGAAGGATTTGGTCCGCTGACTCCTGGTTTTGTCTCGGCAGAATACGGTAATCAGGAAGATGTTAAAAAGCTGGTAAATAAAAATACCTGTGGCATATTAGTTGAGCCGATGCAGGGAGAGGGCGGGATGCAAATTCCACCAGCTGGTTTCTTACAAGGCTTAAGAGATTTGGCGGATAAGAATGATTTTCTGCTGGTTTTTGATGAGATTCAGGTTGGCCTGGGGCGTACCGGTAAACGTTTCTGTTTTGAGCATGATAATGTCGTTCCAGATGGTCTGGTTCTGGGTAAGGCGATTTCTGGTGGCTTGGTTCCGCTGTCAATTTTCATGACCAACAGTGAGTTGATGGATATGGCATTCACCATTGGTTCTGATGGATCAACTTTTGGGGGCTATCCGCTGGCCTGTGTTGCCGGGATTGCTGCTCTAACAGTTCTTGAAGAAGAAAATCTGGTCGAGAGCTCGGCGAGACAGGGGAAGAAACTGAAAGCTGCAATCGAAAAAATTGCCGAAAAGTCTCCACACATCAAGGAAGTCCGTGGCAAGGGGCTATTTATCGGGATTGAAGTTGTCGAAGGTAACGCCATGGAGTTCTGTCGTCAGCTTCTCGATCTTGGATTGATTGTCAATGACAGCCATGGTCACACAATCCGTATTTCTCCACCGCTGAATATCAATGATGAAGAAATTGATTTTCTCGTTAAAAGTCTGGAGAAGGTTTTACTGTAGATATTCTGAAGTATTATTGAATAGATAAAACCCTAGGGGCATCGTTGTTAAACCCATTTGTTTAAGCAGGTGGATTTAACAACGATGCCCCTTTTTTCTTAAACTTGTGAATTTATGACGTATTTCAGTATCTCTACGACTTGCGCCGGAGTTTTTGCCCAAGCAATTGCAGAAAATGCTGTTGGATATAACGCCCGAACTGAGCCGCCTTACCCGGCATGGGTAAGGTCGGTCTCGAGTGAATTGTCATACCGATATTCATTGTTCAGCTCCAGACAAATGCAAGCCAACTACACCCGCAATTATGAGTAATATACTTATTAGCTTTAAAAGGGTAGCTGACTCATGAAAATAAACTATTCCTATAGAAGCGATTAATGCTGTACCCAATCCAGCCCACACAGCATAGGCAACGCTCACATCTATTTTCTTTAAAGCCAAGGTTAGAACGGCAAGTGAGGCCAAATAAAAGACAAACATTAAGATAGAAGGAATGATTTTGGTGAATCCTTCAGAGAGTTTCATCGAAGTGGTTCCTATTACTTCCAGAACAATTGCTATTGCTAAGTATAGCCAATACTGCATATTTTCTACCTTTTTTTTAAGAACAAGAACTAGGGACATCCATGATAAGTAAAGTCTGTATATTAATTCCTAGGACAGCCCCCCATGCGGGGACAGTCCCAGGCATTTGCGACGAGAACCACCGCAGGTTCATGGCCCGTAAACACCTGGGACAGCCCCCGATGGATCTGGGGACAGTCCCGCGTTTACTACAACATTGCTTAAACTAGCGCCATTCAGCACTGCTCCAGGGTCATCCTGAGGATGTTTCACCAGGCCTTTTTCGTTCCGTAGAACAGCAACCTGACTGCAGTCTTTTAATCTCGAAGTTTCTCAGAGAGTAGGGCGATATGGTCGGGGCCAATGCCACAGCAACCACCGATCAAGGTAGCCCCTTCTTGCCGCCATTGCTGCGCCCAGTTCAGGTAAACTGAAGGCGACATGTCTTCACGCACGACATCAAGACCCTCGTTTGCCTTAGCGTTTTTTGGTTGTGGGGGAAAGGCGTTGGCGTAGGCACCAATCTCAATCTTTCCAGCATTTAATGATATCAATTTAGCTCTTGTCACCTGAATCGCTTTAGCGATGACCTCAGGTTGGCAACAGTTGAATAGAATCGCATCGACACCAATCTCGGACATGGCAGCGACTGCTTCAACCACAGTCTCTCCGGATCTTATTAATGGTTCACTTGTTGGGATTGAATCTTCCAGGGTGAATGAAACCCAAACCGGTTTTTTCTTCTCATCCAGTTTGTCGATGAGTGACTTTACCCGAATCGGTTCAGCAATCAAACTCTGTGTTTCGCAGAGCCATAAATCACAATATGGGCTGAGCCCTTCAATCAGGGGCGTTGCAATTTCATCAACGCGTTCAGGCTGATATAGCTCGGCACGGTAAGAACCGAATAAAGGTGGGATAGACCCTGCGATACGTATATCTGCCTGGGTTTCCTCGACCGCCGCACGCGCGACCTGACCAGCGGAAATCGCCAGAGATTTGCCTTGAGTTTGGAAGCGTTTCTCGCCGATATGAAAGGGAACCAGAGCATAACTATTGGTCGTAATCACCTGGGCACCACTCTTGATAAAATCCTTGTGAACCTCTTTTACAATCTCAGGTGCTTCCATCATCGCCAACGCAGACCACTCAGGTTGCTTGAAGGGCGCCCCCCGACGTTCAAGCTCTCTCCCCATGCCACCGTCTAAAATTGTGATCGTACTCGTATTCATTGCGTATCCCTATGATTCATGGTGTGCAATCTCTCCACTACTGCAATATAAGAACACATCATTAATAGCGATAACATTCCTATCTGTCAAATTCATATGGCTTTCTGCCAGGATCAGGAAAGTGTGCCGGAACCTTAGGCCTTCTGATATACTTATTGACATTCCTGATTAGTGCTGATTTTCCACCTCTTTGCAAAGGGGGCCAGGGGGGGGTGCAGGTGACAATTAAAGACAAATCCCCCTGAATCCCCCGCCTTGGCCTTACGGAAGATTGGTGTTAGTCAGATCGATATTTAATTCATATTATTGATTAGTGTGACTTATTTTGTCGCATTGATATTGTAGTCTTTATCAAACAAGATGAGTTCAAAGGGAGTTTCCTTATGCGTGAACATGGATTGGCAGATTATGCTGCCCACAGCAAGCAGAGCCTTGGCCGCGAGTATGCAGAGCCATTCAAAGATGAGCGCCTGGCATTTGAGCGGGATCGGGATCGGATTATCCATTGTGCGGCGTTTCGGCGGCTGGAATATAAAACCCAGGTTTTTGTTAATCATGAAGGGGATTATTATCGGACTCGCCTGACTCACTCTTTGGAGGTGGCACAAATAGCGCGTGGCATTGCGCGGAATTTACATTTGAATGAGGATCTGGTTGAAGCACTGGCATTATCACATGACCTTGGCCACACTCCATTTGGGCATACGGGTGAGTATGTTCTCAAGCGGCTGATGAAGGATTTTGGCGGGTTTGAACATAATCAACAGTCGTTGCGGATTGTGGAACTTCTGGAACAGCGTTATCCCGGTTTTGACGGCCTTAATCTGAGTTGGGAAACCAGAGAGGGGATCATCAAGCATTCATCCGACTATGACCAGGCTGGAAAAGAGGCGATTCAGCTCTATCACCCTGAGGACCGGGCAACTCTGGAAGCGCAGATTATTGATCTGGCAGATGAGATTGCCTACAACAACCACGATATCGACGATGGCCTTAAAGCTGGCTACATCACGCTGAAAGACCTGGAGGAGGTTGAATTGTGGCAGCAGACTTACCTGATGATTGGGGGGAAATTTCCGGGATTGGACGATAAGCGCCATATTCTGCAAACTATCAGTTATCTGATTGGGGACTTGATGCATGACCTGATTACTACGACAACCAAGAACCTGCAAAACCATAACATTTCAACTCTTGAAGATATTCGCCAGCAGCCAAAAAATCTTGTTAGCTTAAGTCCAAGGATGAGTGAACTGAATCAACAATTGAAAAAGTTTCTCTATCGCCGTCTTTATCGTCATTACAAAGTTGAGCGGATGCGGGTCAAGGCAGAGCGTTTTCTGACGTTATTGTTCGAAAACTATACGGAGAATCCAACCCTGTTGCCAGAACGACATCAGCAAAGATTTGAAAAATATGGAACGGAGCGGGTGATCTGTGACTATATTGCAAGCATGACGGATCGTTACGCTCAGGACGAATACAAGCGTCTTTATGAACCGTTTGAGAGAGCTTAAAGGCAACAAAACAAGGTTGAAAGGGCTCAGCAAGATAAGGCTGAAGGCTATTAGACTGAAGGTTTAAGTCCTAACCCCTTCAGCTTTGTTTTGCTGCTTTTTCCGCCCAACTACGCATGGCTTTCAATTCACCATAGGTGAGAGTAGGGCGCAGATAACTGGCGGCCTGTTCACGGTAGTCTTCCAGAGGGGGAAACTGCTGGCACAGGTTGGCCAGTTCCTGCTGAGCGTGGTCATCTTCAATAATTTGCTTTAAATCTTCAATAGCCACCATCACCGCCTTGATCCGTCGCCCCAAGGTTGCGCCAACAATGACAATTGATCCGGTTAACAATGTGGCAATGAGACTGCCGGAGATTGGCTGATGCATAGCCTGGATTAAAATCAGCGCGACCGCAACTGCAGCACCAACGGCAATAACTGCCATCGTCATACAATCAGTTGGTTTAAGAATACGCCGGGTTGCGGTTGCGAGAACGAGAGCGCAGACGGTGCTTATGGCAACCGCAACCATTACTGCGGTGCCGGAGAGCATTTGCCCAAAATAGAGGTCAATAAAAATAAAAGTATGAAAAACATCAGAAATACAGGAGTATTTGATATGTTCTTTACGGATAGCTTTAAGTTTCTGCTGCTCTGTTTTTAGCTCTTGATTGGTCAACGGTTCCTGATTCAAGTCAAACTGAAACATGGTCTTACTTACCCGCAGGAAGTTTAATCGACTTTTCTTCACCTTCACGATAGAGCAGAATGTTTTTCCCCAGAATCTGCGCAACGCTGGAATCTGTCGCTGCCGCCAGCTCTGCCGCAACATCTTTGCGATCTGCCAGACAGCCTTCCTGTAATTTTACTTTTATCAATTCATGAATAGTTAATGCTTCATCAGTCGCAGCAATAATCGCTTCATTAACCTCATCTTTACCGATCATGACGACTGGTTTTAAGTGATGTCCTAAACCACGCAAGTGACGCGCTTGTTTTCCTGTTAATTTCATTATTTCTCCAAGTTTGAAATAGTATTAATGTTTCGCAGTATTCCCACTCTCCATGAGGGAGAAGGATTGAGCAACTTTGCAGTAAACTCGGGACTGTCCCCAGGTCCATCGGGGGCTGTCCCAGATGTTTACTGGCGATGAAACTGTGGTGGTTCTCGTCGCAAATGCCTGGAACAGTCCCCTGGCGGGGACAGCCCCGTTCTTGCTGTAAGGGCGCATGCAATGCGCCCCTACATAATGAATCCAGCCAACCAGTAAAGAAGCATACCGATCAGCACTGTGCCACCGAGGCTACGGGTTTTTAGGGCAAAAATCAATGTCGGAATGGCAACAATTAATTCCGGCTTCCCCAGTGAGAAACTGCGCTCTGTCGCTGTGGCAACAAGGGAGGGTGCCAATAAGGCACTCAGAACCGCGACAGGAATCAACCCAAGCCAATCAATCAACCATTGTGGTAGTTGCTTGTGTGCCAGATAGAGTAACGGCAGAGTGCGTGGCAAATAAGTGACCAGGCCCATCCCACCGAACAAAAATAAGTAATCGGAGAAGGTCATTTACTGCTCCGATAACGTCGCTGTAGAAAATAGCCAAGAGTTGCCGCACAAACTGACGCACCGACAATATAGGAATCTCCAGGAATCAGAAGATACCATGCAACTGAAATCAGTGCAGCCAGCAACCCGGTGATAATGTAGATCCGACCGTTAAGCTGAAATACCAGCAGGCAGATAAACATTCCGGTCAAGGCATAATCAATTCCAAAAGCCCCTTTGGGGACAAGTTGCCCGACCAGAGTTCCAGTAATCGTAGCTAGTATCCAGGTAGCATTTGCAATATGGTTAACCGTCAAAGCCCGCCAGCGATCCCAACCCCCATCTCTGAAACGAGTCATGTTAACGGCAAAACTCTCATCGGTGATACCGTAGGCAAACAGCGCTAGAAATCTGCGGTTAACACCGGGTAGATAGACGGCCAAGGCGGAACTCATCAATGTATGGCGTAGATTGACGACCAGGGTGGTAAAAATAATCGCGGGGATTGTTGCTTCTGCAGCGAGCATGGCAACGCAGATAAATTGAGCGCTGCCAGCAAAAACCAAAACTGACATCATTGCCACCGCCCACCAAGGCAGTCCAGTCTGTTGAGCCAGTACTCCCAGCGCCAGTCCGATAGGGATATAGCCAAGGCAGATTGGCCAGGCGGCAGCGGCACCATCTTGGAAGGGTTTTTTTTGAGAGGCAGAAAACTCTTCTTTTGAATTGGTTATAGATTTCACTTTGTAGATTGATACTCTGTTAGATAATTAAGAAATAATTTATTTTATTTCTCATTTTTTTGCACGTGAATCTACTGCAAAACCAGCTTTTTGTCATCTAAAAGCAAGGTTTGGGGGCAATAACAATCCACTTGACAAAATATATTAAACTGTGTAAATTCAAATCCACTAATGGCAAGATAATTTTAGAGTCATTCACAATTAAATAAACTCCGAAAGGGCAAAGCCAGAGTAATTTGGTGGCGCAAAGCTACGGGTCCTGTTTTTCAGGATGGCCGGGTTGCCGAAGAGATGAAACACGTATCTTGGGTTCCCGGCAACGGAGTATTTCAGGAGCGCTCATCTTCGGCAGAAGGTGGGCGCTTTTTTGCTTTTAAAGCCTTATTGAGAGGGATTTACTAAAAAGTAATTTTACTGCACATTTAAAGTAAAACTCCGAAAGGGCAAAGCCAGAGTAATTTGGTGGCGCAAAGCTACGGGTCCTGTTTTTCAGGATGGCCGGGTTGCCGAAGAGATGAAACACGTATCTTGGGTTCCCGGCAACGGAGTATTTCAGGAGCGCTCATCTTCGGCAGAGGATGGGCGCTTTTTTTCGTTTTTAAGGGATAGAAATTTATGAAACGATTTTTTCCATTGCAGGGGACTTGTAATTCGATATGTTGTTGCAGCGCCCCTTATTGAACATTTTGAATAACTCAATATTCGCTCTTTTGGGTGTTATTGGAATATTGCTTATTTCAGTACCCGCTCAGGCTGATCCTTGCGATACCAAAACTGGTGTCTCTTTCGTTCAGCACGATCTGAGTAACAGTTATTGCGAACTGTGCGGTTACGGTTATATAACTGTTGTTGTCAGAAATCCCTACAGCTATACCTTTGATACAACTCCTCCTCTTCCGTATGACCCTCCCATTCCCGGCGCAACTATGACTAATATGGTGGTTGTGGAGGATCTAAGGACTTCCGGATTGGAGTACGATCCAACCGCCCCAGACCCCGTTGTCTACAGCGTTAATGGTGGTTCTTTTTCTGCCGGATCTGCACCGGCTGTCAATGGTAGTAGGCTGACTTTCAATTCAGCTCAAATTGACCCATTTGGTGACCCTCTGACCGCGCTGGAATCAAACTCACAAGTCAATTACATTACCATCCGTTTTGCAGTAAGAAGAACGACTGATCCTGAAGGTCTGGTTCGAATACCCGCAAACCGTACTATCGAAGCAGAATTAACCTTTGACACAGATTCAGGTTGTATTGATTCACCAAAAAGTGATACCGACACTCTGCTACTGCGTGAGCCGATTCCGACAATAACCAAAACTGGCTGGAACTATGATGCCGGGCAACGGCAAAGCTCGCAGACTGATCCGGTTTACGGCAACAATAATGATGATGTCGTCTGGCGTATTCAGATCGATAATCCCAGCCTGGCGGGGCTGCAGGATCTGCGGTTTGATGACCTGATGGATGCGGGCAGCATGGTGATCAGTCATGCCTGTCCGACCGAAGTAGCGGCAAATACCATCGCGGCAAATAACGGCGTTGGATCTGCGACGGGATGCGTTGCTGCTGGAAACACTATCGATGATTTCATTGTCACCGATCCTTTTGGTGATATGGCCCTGTCTTTTGATGGTTATGAGGTAGATGTGGTCGCCGGTGGCAGTGCCTCTATTTATCTGGTCGGCAAGATCAACGGTACCGGTTCGTGTGAAACCAGCAAAAATAATACTGTCGACGATGTACAGTGGGGTTGTGAAGCACAGGCTTCTGCTGGAGGCATCAGCCAGACCTCAACCGGCATTATTCCAACTGATGTAGCAACATTCTATTCCCGCTATAACGATGACCATCCTCTCCTGACCATTGAGCGACAGCTGACCGGTATCAATACCTCGCAGCCGGTGGGCAGCAGAGGGATGATGACGATCATCATTCATAATAACAGTGGCGGTAGTGTCAAGAACATCCAGCTTGCTGATGTTCTGCCAGTTGAGTACGTCGTAGATGCAACTTTTACCCCAGAACTGGATGTCACCCCGGCTTACGGTGCAACTTATCCCGGCCTGATAGATACACTTGTGTGGACCAATGAAAACGTTGCTTCTCTGGCCAACATTGCTCCTGAATTTGACCTAACCAGTAACGGGGTCACCAATCCAGATTACGCTGATCAAGTCAATATGCTGCGACAAGGTGATGTAGCAGTCATCCGTTTCCGGGTTGTCCTGAGCGAATCCGATTATTATGATCGGAATGCCAACCTTGATGTCAATCCCGAGGAGTATCCGACAACCGGAACAGATCCAACCTTTCAGACTCCTTTAAGTAATTCGTTAACTGTCGATTTCGATCTTTTTTGTGCTGCACAAGGACACCAGCAGCTGGTTCTTACTGGTAATGGTACTGGCAATCCGGCGGGTGCTGATATACCGGCATTCCCGGAGGATCTGGATATCGCGGTTGGTGGTAGTGTCTTCATCCTGACCAACGATCCCAATCAATTACTGATGCTGCCAATTGAGCTAACCAATAACGGTGGTCATGATGCTGCTGATTACCATGCTTTTGTTAGTTTTGGTGCGACCATGTTTGTTGAGAATGCACCAGTTGGCTGCAGCACAATTTCATTGTCCGGGGTTCCTAATCAGCCTGCTCCATGGAAGGTGTGGGTAGATCCGACCGAAATTCCGTCGACGGCAACAGTTTATGAATGCACTTCACCTGCGATCATCGCGCCAGGACAGACAATTACTTACAATTTTGATGTCAGGAAAACCCAACCGACCGACCCGAACGGTCTCGCAAGAATTGCACTTGATGATCTCAGCCTGCGTGCCGATGTGGTGGGAGAAATTACCCTGAGTGACGGAACACCACTTGATTTTCCGGCACCGATTGTCCGCGACAACGGGGCACCTGACCATGAAGATGGGGAACTTGATCGTGCCAACAATTATTCTGTAGATGCAACTTGGGCGCGAGTCATTGGTTTCAATCTGAAAAAGACTCAAATTGGCACGTGTAACGAAAATAATCCACCCAGCTTTGATGCTAATGGTTTCGAGGAGCTTCAAATTGGCGAGGAATGCGACTTCCATATTGAGACCGGCGGTTGGTTTGGCTTCCAAACACCCGGGTTTGTCTATATTGCTGTGCAGAATATCGATGTGGTTGATGAAGTACCTGACGGCCAAGCCTACCTCTCCAGCACTGACACTTATGTACAGTCTACGTCGCGCATTGAGAACGTGTCTCTGAACCCTGCTGGACTGACAGCCCTAAATGAAGGCTGGTTCGACTGGCGTTTCAACGTTCCTGATGCCGAACAGATTCAGGTGGCGGATGAGTGGTTTGTTGTCGATACAAAAACACGGTTACTTAACAAACCGACTGATCAACGGTTGGTGCCAAATGTTCACGCTGGCAACAGTCATAATGTGCTTAACTCAACTTTTGATGCGACTTTCAGTAATGTCAACACTGGCTTGATTGAAGTATATTCTCTCGGCCCCGGCACTGTCGGTTACCCGATAGAAGCAATCCGCCGCGTCGACCTCACCGTGACTGAGCCGCTGATTACTGTGGTCAAAGAAGTATGTAATGAAAGTCTGTACGGTGTGGGAACAGCGTGCAGTAATTTTGTGACCCTTGCCGATGACGGTGATGCTTACAGTCGTTACATTTACCGCATTACTCTGACCAACGAAGCAAGTCACGATGGGGTGCAGCGCGCTCCAGCTTATGACATCACCGTGACTGATCAGCTTGATGGGAGTGACCTCGCCTACGTATTTCCATTTGCTGGCGACAGCCTGGATAACGATGCAGACAGTTCGACAGATGGGGCCGATGGCGGTGGCGAGGGTTCGATCAGTGACAATATCGTCAAAAATTTAATTCTTGCGCAACTCACTTTCTCTTATACCCACAGTACTGCTTTACAACGTCTCGATCCGGGTCAATCGGTTGAACTTTTCTATCGCGTTGACTTTGATGATGACGCCGCTCCGCAGCAGACCTTTACCAATACTGCCGAAGCGACCTACGACAGCCTTACCGGTGATTTGGGTAATCAGAGTAATCCACAGCGTCCCAATAGCGATCTGGGTGGTGCTCGGGCCTATACTTCTGATCCTGCAACTGCAAGTGTGCAGATTGTTCCGGTTGAAACACGACCCAAAAGTATTGTTGCTTTGGCGAACACTCCTTTGCTAGCGGTGCCCGGTACTCAGGATGTTTCGGCAGGGGAAGAAATCGAGTATCAGCTGAACACACTGTTACCGGTAGCGCTGTTACGCAATTTCATAATTCGTGATGAACTTCCAGCAGGGTTGCGTTGCTCTGAAGCACCAAATATCAATCTGGATGCAGCCCCCTATAATGCCGCCGGATTTGATCCGGGGGGAATCATCACCCCGACTTGTACTGATAATCTGGTCGAGTGGAATTTCGGCAATCAACGTTTAACCATTGGCAGTGCGGGCAATCGCTACGATTTTGCGATCAATTTCATTGCCCAGATTGAAAATACCGCAGTGACGAATGATGGCGGCGTGATCTCCAATGGTCACCCTGCCACGGTGACGACAGCAGAATATATTGATGAAACCGGTACGCTGATATCCAACAATTTTGGCCAGGTTGATATCATGGTGCGTGAACCGCTCATCGAACTGACCAAAAGCTTCAACGTCATCGAGGCCGATGCTGCAGATACCCTGACAGTGACAGTAACAGCCACCAATAACGGCACAGCAACAGCATATAATTTACGGGTTCTTGATGATCTGGTTGGAACCTCTCTTAGTTATGCGGGCAATACCAGTGGAACTGATCCACCAGATAACGTTGATACCACAACTCTGGGAGCTAATCAGCCAATCTTCAGTTGGAATGCTCCCAATGGTATCGCCGTTGGTGCCAGTATCAGCTTTACTTTCGATGTCACTATTGCCACAGATGTTCAGCCCCTTCAGCTATTAAGAAATACCATCCAGTCCGACTGGACATCGCTGCCCGATCAGACGACTGCACTTAACAGCAGTGGTTCCATCGGTGCTGCTGGCAGTACAACTGGTATGCGTAATGGAGCCCTGCCAAACAGCGGCAGTGCGGTTAATGATTACGAAGCTGCCGCCGAAACTCAGCTCACCATTTTCCCACTGGAAACTGCTAAAACCGATCTACAACCAGCCATAATTCCCACTATCGGAGCACATAAACTTTTCCGGGTCGATATTGATCTGCCAGAAGGGGTAAGCACTGGTGTCATCATCACTGATAGCCTTAATGCTGCCGGTCTGAGCTACGTTCTTGCCAATAATGCCATATTCGATATCAGCTACAATTTTGTGGGGATTACTTCGATCAATGGTCAACCACCCACAGAAGCAGCTTTTAATGCATTCCCGGCAGATGGATCCAGCGACAGTGTGATTTGGGATATCGGCACGGTAGTGACTCAGACCGAAGATGATTCAACCCAGAATGTGCTCGACCCGATTATTCATATCGAATACTACGCACGGGTCAACAACGATCTTGCCACCGATGCTGGTGATTTACTGCAAAATGGGGTCACCGTCAACTATCTGAATGGTGAAACCGGCGCACAAGAGACGCTCAACGCAGCAACGGTAGCCGTTACCGTATCTGAACCCGATCTTACCCTGACTAAAACTCTGGCCAATGTGACCGTTGGCAAGGCTGCCGGTGATCCTCCGTTTGCCGGGGATACCCTGGAATATACTTTAACTATCATTAATACCGGCAGTACCAACTCGACCGCTTTCGATGTCAATATCGTCGATACTTTGCCAGACGGGTTGGTTCTTGATAGTGGATTTACCCCTACTGCGGTTCTCGATGGAACTCCGGTTGCTGGATTCGTGGCGACACCAGCTGGGGCTCCGTCAGGTGCTCTGACCTGGGGTCGTGATAATAGCGATGGCAGTCTCGATCTTCCCGCCGGGCAGGTTCTGGTTCTCACCTACCGAACCATTGTTCAGGTTATTGTTGATCCTGCCGGTCTCATCGAAAATGGTGTCTGGAGCGACTGGACTTCACTTGCTGATGTAAATTCATACGAGCGTACCGGGGCAGGGTGCCCGAATACTACAGCACCGAACGATTACTGTGTCGGACCGGTTTTTGCGACGACGACCGGTATTACTCCTGAACTGATTTTTCAGAAATTTGTTATTAACGAAACCACCGGAGCAGATCCAGGCGTTAATGCCAGCCCCGGTGACACGCTGAGGTACCGTTTACAGATCACCAATATCAGTACCGCTCCGGGCTTTTTCTCGATCACTGATGAAATTGACTCGTTAAATGCATCAGCTCTTTTTGTCCCCGGAACGCTGACCATTATTTCTGCCCCGGCAGGAACAGACAACAGTGATCCGAATGGTGGGAACGCAGGAACCGGGCTTGTCGATATCAGTGATATTACTCTGGATGGTGGCGACGTCCTGAACATTGAATTCTCAGTCCAGTTGATTCCGGTGATCACCCACGGCACTTTAGTTTTGAATCAGGCACGTTTGCTGTTGTCCGGTTTGGGGTGGATCACTAGTGATGATCCAAACCAGGGTGGTGATCACGATCCGACCCAGACTCTGATCACATCAGCTCCAGTTTGGCATTTACAGAAGACCGCGGAGGATATAACTGGCGCAACAACTATTCTATTTGCCGGTGACCTGCTGCGTTACACCATCGCCATCAAAAATATTGGAACTGAAAACGCAACAGCCGTTGAGTTGCGCGACACAATCCCCGCCAATACCACTTATATTGCCGACAGTACCACCCTGAATGGGGTAGCAGTGGCCGATTCGGCACCGGCTACACCACCGTTACAGGGCGGTATGGAGATCAATGCTCCCGAAAACCTGACCGCCGGGGCGATGCGTGCCGACACAGCAGCCGATGCTGACAATGTTGCGACCATCACCTTTGAAGTTCAAGTCAATACCGATACGGCCAGCGGGACAATTATTTCGAACCAGGGATTTGTCAACGGTACTGGCGTTGGTAGTGGTGCTTTCCCGGAACAGCCGTCCGATGATCCAGATACTGTCGCAGTTGATGACCCGACCGACAAAATTGTCAGCAGTCTCGACTTCCGTAAGTCGGTTTTTAACCTGACTTCCGGGGGAGACGGTGCTATGGCGACTCCTGGAGATATTCTCAGATATCGGTTGGAGATCATCAACACCAGTACGGTTGCACTCAATGATCTGTCTATCATCGACGGGCTTGAGCTTCTCAATCCGGCTGATCCGCTCCTTTTTGTACCCGGCACTCTGACACTGACAGTAGTTCCCGCTGGTGCCGATATCTCGGCTACCAACCCGACCGGCGGCAGCAAAGGAACCGGTCTGGTGGATATCCGTGATCTGAGTGTGCCTGTCGGTGGAACTGAGACCGTCGAGTTTACGGTAGAGCTTGCTCCGGTCATTATCAGCGGAACGCAAGTATTGAATCAGGCTGACTTGATCGCCACCGGGCAGACATTCCGTAAAAGTGACACCGATGATCCTGCGGCGCTGGGAGATGAAGACCCCACGGTCACACTGATCAGTTCTGCTCCTGCTTTTGAAGTATCAAAAATTTCGACTATTTTGACTGGAGACCCGGCGGTTCTACTGGCTGGAGAGACCCTGCGCTATGCCATTAGCATCAAAAATATTGGCACTGAGAACGCCGTTGCTGTCGTCCTGCAGGACTTCACCCCGGCCAACACGCTCTATGTCGCCAACAGCACAACTCTCAACGGTGTCGCAGTGCCCGACAGCGGATCCGGTGACAATCCACTGCACAGCGGCATTCTGGTCAATGCTCCGGAAGACACAACTCCCGGATATTTGCGTGCAGATACTGCCGCTGGAGCGACCAACGTTGCCACAGTGACTTTCGACGTGGTGATTGATATCGATGCCATGGATGGACTGGTAATCGAAAATCAGGGCTTCGTCAGTGGAAATGGGGAAGGGAGCGGCGCTTTCCCGGAACAACCGTCCGATGATCCAGCGACTCCGGCGGTTGATGATCCGACTCGTAATGTCGTGGGTAACCTGCCACTGCTTTACACCCAGAAAACCGTTGAAATTTTCACCGACAACGGTTCTGTCGGGATTGTCGATCCAGGTGATGTCCTGCGTTACACCATTACCATCAATAACTCGGGAGCCATTCCGGCTACGGCGGTAACGCTTACCGATAATGTGCCTAATGATACCACCTATGTTGCCGATTCCTTGCGTCTGAATGGTTTGTCAATCGGACCTGACGGTGGTGTCTTGCCACTTATCGCCGGACTGCTGGTAAATTCAACCGATAATCCCGGAGCAGGGATCGTTTCACCCGGCGAAAGTGGAGAAATAACTTTTGAAGTGCAGGTCAATGCCGGTACGGCAACCGGCACACTGATCAGCAACCAGGGGACTATTACCAGTACAGAACTGGTACCTGGGCTGACCGACGCCGATGGTCTTGCCTCCAACGGCTACCAGCCAACCATTATTACTGTTGGCGATGTTCAATTTCTTTCACTCACCAAGGATGTCACGGTTGTAAACGGTGGCAGTGCCGAACCGGGTGACGAGTTGGCTTACGTGATTCGGGTCACAAATGTCGGCAGTTTGCCCGCAACTCAAGTGGTGGTGATCGATGATCTCAACCCGCCTCTGGGGAATCTGATCAGTTACATTGCTGGATCGGGAACCATGAACGGGATTGCAGCGGGAGTCACCTATGCGGCCGATATCCTTACGGCAGATTATGCTGCAAGCTATGGCGACCTGGCTCCTGGTGCAAGTATCACGATACGATTCCGGGTGCAGATCAGTAACACCGTTGACTATGGAACAACGATCACCAATACCGGTGTTGTCAGCTGGAACACACCACAACAGACCGATTCAGCCTCAGCTTCACTCGATGTTGGAGGCACTCCAGGCAGTGCTGCTCTGAATGGTATTGTCTGGCACGACGCGAATCTTGACACTGTCTATGATGCTGCCAGTGAGAACAGCCAGAATGGTTGGTTGGTCGAACTCTATCTTGACGGCCTGTTGATCACCACTGTGGAGACCGGTGCTGACGGTCGTTATCAATTCTCTGGTCTGGTTCCCTCAGCAAATGTCACCGGTCTGTACGAAGTGCGCTTTATTGCTACAGGGGCTGGAGCCAATACTCCTTCACTAGGCTATGCCAATTCTCCATTCACCGATGGTCCGCAGCGGATAACAGATATCAGTGTCGCCGAGGGAAACAATCTGCAGGGTTTGAACCTGCCACTCTGGCCTAATGGAACTATTTATAACTCGGTGGCAAGAACTCCGGTTGCCGGCGCCAGAGTAACGATGCTCAACGCGACCAGCGGAATTGAGTTGCCAGGTCTGTGTTTTGATGATCCGGTGCAACAGAATCAGATGACCGCTGAAAATGGCTTTTACAAGTTCGACCTGAACTTCAGTAATGCGGCCTGTCCAGCAGGTGGAGCCTATCTCATCGAAGTTACTGAACCTTCGAGCGGCTATTTGGAAACACCTTCGGTGATCATCCCGCCAACCAGTGATGCAAGTACGGCAGCTTTTTCGGTACCTTCATGTCCTAGCAGTGCGGTTGATGCGGTGCCAGCTACCGCTGGTTTCTGTGAAGCTGTTTCTTCTACCGATGCGCCACCCTTGTCGGTAACGGCAAATTCGGCAGGTACCATCTATTATCTCCACCTTATTTTGAGTGACGGCACCGTGCCAGGACAGAGTCAGATATTTAATAATCCAATCCCTATCGATCCGGAACTGGATGGAGCTGTCGCAATCACCAAAACAGCGTCCCTGACCAACGTAACCAAAGGGACACTGGTTCCTTACACAATTACCGTAAGCAACATCTTTGGTTTCCCACTTGAAGACATCAGTATCATCGACCGTTTCCCTGCAGGATTCAAATATGTATCGGGCAGTGCTCGCTTAGACAAGGAAGCGATTGAACCGGAGATCAACGGTAGGGAACTGGTCTGGAACAATTTAGAACTGGATGTCAATTCAGTACGCACCATCAAGTTACTTCTGGTCGTGAGTTCTGGAGTTTCAGAAGGTGAATATACGAACCGGGCACAGGTCTTTAATAACATCCTTGGAACCTCTGTCTCCGGCGAAGCAACTGCGACTGTGCAAGTTGTTCCCGATCCCGATATTGATTGTACCGACGTCATCGGCAAGGTTTTTGATGACCGCAATCTGAACGGTTGGCAGGATGCCGGTGAGTTGGGAATGTCGGGAGTTCGTGTCGTCACGGCGCGTGGGCTGATCGCTACAACCGATGAATACGGACGCTATCACATCACCTGCGCAGTAGTTCCCGACGAGAATCGCGGTAGCAATTTTATCATGAAGCTGGATGATCGCAGTTTGCCAACCGGATATCGCGTGGTCACGGAGAACCCGAGGGTGCAACGGGCGACACGCGGCAAGATGATGCGCTTCAACTTTGGGACAACGATCCACCGGGTCGTGGCAATTGATATCGCCGATGGCGTATTTGAGCCGGACACAACTCAACTACGGCTGCAGTGGCAGTCGAAAATCAAACAATTATTGAAGGTACTAAAAGAGTCTCCGTCGGTGCTGCGCTTATCTTATCTAGCAGATATTGAGAGCGAAGGGTTAGTACGCAAACGCCTCAAGGTACTGAAGAATGAAGTCTCAGAACTCTGGGATCAAGACGATGATAACTATCGTTTGACGATAGAAACTGAAGTGTTCTGGCGTCTTGGCAGTCCACCACAGCGGTAAAAAGTTAATTTAAGGTCACAAGAAGTAGTATGTAACCTCTAAATGTAAATGAAAATAAATGAAAAAGTTGAGTTTCACAATATTATTAATGAGTCTGATTCTTGCGGCTGGAGTTAACATCTCTGCAGCCTTGGAGTGGGCCTCCCTGTTACCCGGACCCGGCAGTTTGGTTCGTGAAGCATCAGTCTATGGTCAATCGACCGAAATGCATCTACCCTCCGACCAACCGCCCACACCCTGGGTGCTCGATCCTTCAATATTCGATGAGGATCAGGGCGATCAGGTTGAGGTACGTCAGGTTGTCGAAGCAGACATCAAAACCGTCAAACTTGCAAACCTGATTCCAGCAATCCACTTTCGTGAAGGGGATGCCGAAATTCCCGGGAACTATCTGGCTCGTCTACGCGAAATTCTTGTAAGCATGCGTGATCGAAAGAATGTCCGTCTTCATTTCGTTGGCCATGCCGATTCCCAGCCACTCAGCGCCAATTTACAGGCTATCTATGTTGATAATATCGGATTATCCCGTGAACGGGCGGGGACAACTGCAGAATATTGTCAACGGTCACTGAATCTTCCCGCCGAATCAATTTCCTATGAAGGATTGGGGGACAGCAGTCCTCTTGCCAGCAATGCAACCGAGGAAGGTCGAATGCTCAACCGACGGGTTGAAGTGGAAGTCTGGTATGACGAAATCGGTGAAAAAACGATTGAGAAAGAAGAAATTATTCCTCGCGAGTTCAATCGTATCAAGGTTTGCCGGACTGAAACCGTCTGTAAATTGCGCTACAAAGAAGGACATTCACATCGAGCCAGGATCAAAAACCTGATTGTACCGCTACATTACAACGACGGCATGGTGAGTGTTACAGAGAGGTTTGCGCAGCAGGTCAAGCAATCTCTGGTAAACCTTTCAGGTAAAAAGAATGTCCAGGTCAAGTTTATTGCCTATACCGATAATACCCCGCTGGCGGGACGACAAAAACGTATTTACGGCAACCATCTTGGTTTATCAAAAGCTGTCGCCCGTCGCGTTGCCCTGACTATGCAGGATACCCTGGTTTTACCCAATACTGCTGTTGATAGTGAAGGAAAAGGGGCGACACGATCAGTGGCAGCCAACGATACGCCAAAGGGACGGTCGTTGAATCGACGCATTGAAGTTGAATTCTGGTACGACGATCCCCTCCAAGATCTACCCGATGAGCCACAGATATGTCCCGACGTTACCGGAGCCGAAACCGTCACCCGGGTCTATGACTCTCCCTCGGGTAGTATTGCCCCAATCCTATTCAAAAATGGTCAACCCGTTATATCTATCGAAATTATTAAACGTTTACGCCAGACCATGGCTGAGGTCATTGACAAGAGTAATGTGCGCCTGCGTTTTGTCGGATATATCAGCAATGAACGACTCAATCGCCGTACCGCTGCAATCTATGGAGATGATATCGGTTGGTCGACGGCACGTGCGTTACGTGCCATGGAAACCGTCAGTGAGAAAATGGAACTGACGCAAGAACAGGCAGAATTCGAGGGGCGTGGTTATGTTCAGTCTGAGGATGTGGTCACCACCGGATTTATTGAGTCGGATATATCACGCGTTGTGGTTCAGGTGGTTTATGACGAGCTTGCCATTCTTGATGACTATGAAGGGGTTGAAATTACGCGCCTGGTGCGTGAAGTTGAAACGAAAAATCCATTTGCCCTCAATCTCATGCGCATCACGGTTGACGGTCATCCTATCAATGATCCAGGTAAAAGTGTTCCTGATGTACAGCGCTGTACCGACGTGGCACTGGATAAGACGCAAATGCAATTTAAACACGACAATTTGAAGTTGGAGCCACGCCTCAATGTGACCGCCTGGCCGCGTTCTATCCGTTACCGGGATGTTGCAGCGACTGAGTTTATCGAAGATCGGGTTGATTTCTGTCTTTACAGCAACTATCGCAGTTTCATTGAGCGGGCTGAAGTCTTGATTTTTAAAGAGAAACAATCGGTGCGGGATATACCTCTGGCGGTCATCGAACTGGATACCAACGGACAAGGGTATTGGCAGCCTGATTTCGAATCATATTCTGTTGCGGAAATGAAGTTGAAATATTTGCTGCGGGTTTACGACAACACTGGCTCTTATGATGAAACATATCCGCAACCCCTGTGGGTGGTTGATCAGATGGATCCGGTTGTTGTCTTTGCGAATCCACAAGTGGAATTGCTGGCCGGATACGGTGAGAGTCGCATCGCCAACCGGAATATTCCGCTGCGTGGCGGGACGATTCAGGTTCATGGCAAAGAGGTCCCGGACGGTCATGGTGTCTGGCTGGCTGGATATACCGTACCGGTTGATAACAAAGGAAGCTTTGTTGCCGAGGAAATTTTACCTGAGGGAGTCCATACCGTAGAAGTTGCTGTTCTCAACCAGGCTGGTAACGGCGAACTGTTTTTGCGTGATCTGGCTCTGGAACGAAGTGACTGGTTCACCGTTGGCATCGCCGATATGACCCTATCGGCTAACGAAACCAATGGACCGGCCAGTCTTCTTGCGCCGGATAATCCGCAATATAGCAATGATATGAATATTCATGGTCGGCTGGCCTTTTATTCTTACGGCAAATTCAAAAATGGTTGGTCGCTGACAGCGAGTGCGGATACCAGAGAAGGGCCACTGGACGAAATTTTCTCCAATTTCCTCGACAAGTCGACTGATGCGCAATTCCGAAGAATGGATCCGGATCGCCATTATCCAACTTTTGGTGATGACAGCACCGTGGTGGAAAATGCCCCGACCAGGGGTAAGTTTTACGTCAAGATGAAAAAGAATGAGACCTATGGTCTCTGGGGTAACTTCAAGGTTGGTTATCTCGATAACAGTTTGGCACACGTCGACCGGGAGTTGTATGGCGCCAACTTGCATTACCAGTCACTTGACATCACCAGCTTTGGTGAGCAGCGTCTGGTTGCTGCCGGGTTCGGCGCAGATCCCGGTACGGTAGCGGGAAGGGATGAGTTTCGTGGCACTGGCGGTTCTCTATTCTACCTGCGGCAGCGCGATGTTTTGGAAGGATCAGAGAGTCTTCGTATCGAAGTGCGTGACAAAGATTCCGGGCTGGTTCTGGGAGTCAAGAGTCTGGCTCCAGAGCTTGATTATGATATCGACTACATTCAGGGACGAATCCTGCTGGCGGAAATCCTGCCAACAACGGCGGCAGATGATCTACTGGTGAACACCGATTCAATCGGTGGCAACCCGGTTTTCCTCGTAGTTCGCTACGAGCACACTCCTGGATTCGATAATCCTGAAACGCTGGTCACTGGCGGCAGGGTTCATTATTGGTTTAACGACCATATCAAAGTGGGTCTAACCGCAGGTTGGGAAGAAGAAACCGACATCGAAAACAGTGTTGGTGGTGTGGACCTGACTCTGCGTAAATCGACAGCATCATGGCTTAAACTTGAAGCGGGTCGTACCCGAGGTCCGGGTGTGACTACAGCAACCTCTGCCGATGGAGGTTATGAATTTGCTACTGCAGAAAATGATACCGACAGCGAAGTTGAAGCAACCGCCTATCGCATTGACGGCAGTGTCGGTTTCAGTGATTTGAGAGAGAGCTGGCGTGGTCGGATGACTTTTTACCTGCAGGATCTAGGGGCTGGCTATGCAGCGCCCGGGTTGGCTACGAGCAATGAAACAACCCAATATGGCGGATCGCTGGAATTACCGTTTACCGAGCGTTGGCTGGGACGGCTGAAACTCGATAGACAGGTTCAGTCTGAGGGACTTGAGACCGAATCCAGTGAAGTAAACATCGATTATCTCATGAGTGAGAACTGGACTTTAAGTTCGGGTGTCCGTACCGACAGTCGGCAGGATAATTCTGAGGTTGCGCCATTAACCCAAGAGGAAGGGGATCGAACTGACGGAGTTATCCAGGTGAACTACGATTCCCGCGAGCGTTGGACCGGCTACGGTTTTGTCCAGGAAACGATTCAAACGTCAGGTGATCGTGATGATAACAGCCGTGTAGGAATTGGTGGCAGTTGGCGACTGAATGATCGCTTTAATCTCCTTGGTGAAATATCAGAAGGTGACCTTGGCACAGGAGCCAGCCTCGGCACAGAGTTTCTCTACAGTGACCGGACAACGATGTACACCAATTACACTATGGAAAATGAACGGACGGATAACGGAATGTTGTCAAGGAAGGGCAACATGGTTTCCGGATTCCGCAGTCGTTACTCTGACAGTGCCAGCGTTTACCTGGAAGAGAAGTATACCCATGGTAACACCCCCACAGGTCTGGTTCATTCCACAGGCGTAGAACTGACACCGACTGACCGACTTAATTTCAGCGCGAATCTCGATTTAGGCACCCTTAAAGATCCTGACACTGCTGCTGAAATAGAACGGACAGCAGTAGGAGTTAGTGTCGGCTATGGTTTCGACCGATTGGCCCTTGCCAGTGGTCTGGAATACCGGGTTGATAACACCGAACAGGCTGATAGCAGCAATACCAAACGGACCACCTGGTTGTTCAAGAATAGCTTTAAGTTTCAATTGAACCCAGACTGGAGAATTCTCGGGAAATTCAACTATTCCCTGAGTGAGAGTTCACTTGGGGAATCCTATGACGGAGATTATACCGAAGCGGTACTGGGTTATGCCTATCGCCCGGTCAAATTTGACCGACTGAACGTACTACTCAAATACACTTATTTCAACAATCTCCCGGCATCTGATAATGAATCGGGAAGCGATACAAGTTTTATCCAGCGTAGTCACATCGGCGCAGTGGATGTTATGTATGACCTGACACCTCGTTGGACTCTGGGTGGCAAGTATGCCTACCGTTTTAGTCAGGTTGCTCAGGATCGGGAAGACTCGGAGTTTTTTGACAGTCGCGCTTATTTATATGTGCTACGGGCAGACTGGCATTTTCTCCATCGTTGGGACGCACTGGTGGAGGCTCGGATGCTCAACTTGCCAGACGCACAGGACAGCAAGAGCGGAGCACTGGTGGCGCTGTATCGTCATTTTGGCAATCATATCAAGGTGGGAGCTGGTTACAACTTTAGTGATTTTTCTGATAATTTAACCCAGATGGATTACCGGCACCAGGGGTTGTTCATTAACCTGGTCGGGAAATTGTAACAGGAATGACGGATTCAAATATAAATAGTGTCCATCCAGAAACTCTGGATGGAGCAACGTGCGTTTCTGATTTGGAAACCAGCAATTTTTTGTAAGGTCAAGGAAATCAAGCATTTGAGCGGAGGCGTAGTACTTTACGCCGCACAAACAAATGTGCAGATTGACGCAGAGATTGTGAAAAAGGGCGGTTTCCAGACAGAAAACGAGTGGAAGGTTACAGATATGAACAATATTTTAAAAATCATGGTTATCGGGATTTTAGTTTGTGGCTGGAGTTGTACTGTTTACGGGCAGGAGGTCACCAGAGCTCAGATCAAGGGACTCGATGAACAGGTTCAGGAGATCAAGAGCGATGTTATTGCAATTGCAGCAGAACTAAACCTGCTGGAAGAGAAATTGCTTTATCCATCCCACACTCAAATTTCGATGTTCCTGTCCCTGACCGAAGCTGCAAAGTTCAGGCTCGATTCGGTTGAGATTCTGTTGGATGGAGAAGCGGTTACATATCATCTCTATACCTTCAAGGAGCTCGAAGCATTACAGCTGGGTGGCGTTCAGCGGATCTATACCGGAAATATCAAAACCGGTGAGCATGCAGTGCAGGTGAGCATGAGTGGCCTGACAAAAGGAGGAAATCCTTTCGAGCGTTCGGAGAGCTTCAAAGTTAAAAAGGATGTAGGCCCCAGTATTGTTCAAATCACCCTGGATCGCCAGGGGATCACTTTTAAAAGCAGGT
>JAOZOH010000330.1 GCA_029933365.1 Desulfuromusa sp.
TGGATGATCTTTCGGAACCCGTGCTTCCGGAGAAATATAGCTGAACATCGCTTGCTGTTGCAGGTCGTCACCGCGCATAACTTTTCTCCTGAAATATCAGTTGGTTATGCGAATATTATAACAAAATCAACAAACCGACTCTAGTAAAATCAAGGAGTTCGGATGATAGTTTTTCAACAGCCTGTTAAAGGTTTCTTGCAATCCCACGATATCCACTATTGTCACACATCCTATGGAATTGTTTTACGCAGTAGACATGAATAATTCAAAAAAAATACCACAGAAAAAGGAAAAATCCTTCAACTTGCGGCATTGGGTGTTCTGCTGCTTTCATATTTGTTCCCCTCCAGCGGAGTAGACTCTGTTGAGAATATCGATGAATTAACCTTCTGTCAAATGATTCAGGGATTAAACTCTGCTTGGATATCGTATTTGAATCGGGTATTCTCCCCATTATGAAAACCCTGTTGACCACCCTCCACAGTAAATATATTCACGCCAGTCTGGCTCTGCCTTGCCTTGCGACTTATTGCGGTGAGGAGTGCGGTGACATTGTGATTGGTGAATATTCGGTCAATGAGCCGAAAGAGATCGTTCTGGCGCAGCTGGTTGAGTGGAACGCCGATGTGATCTGTTTTTCGGTCTATTTATGGAACCGGATTGCGACTCTCGAACTTGTCAAATGTTTGAAGCTAATTAAGCCTGAACAGAAAATTGTTCTTGGTGGTCCAGAAATCTCTTTTGAAGATGATGATTTTTTCGATCGTCATCCGGTCGATGCACTGATCTGTGGTGAAGGGGAAATCCCGCTGCATCACCTGTTACAGGCGTGGCAGCGGGGGATGGAACCGCAGCCGATTGGCGGGTTGAGGTTGCCGTATCAGCCGGATAATCCGGGGCGGAGTCTGCTTGAATCTTTGGATGATATTCCATCACCATTTGCCGCCGGGCTGGTCGATTCAACCAAACGGCTGATCTATTACGAAAGCAGCCGTGGTTGCCCCTATACCTGTAGCTTTTGTATGAGTGCCCTCGATGAGCAGGTTCGGTCGTTTTCGATGGCTCGGATTAAAGCTGATCTGAAAATATTGATGGAGAACAATGTCGGCATTATCAAATTTGTTGATCGAACTTTTAATTACAATAACCAGCGCAGTCGGGAAATCTTCGATTTTATCCTTAAGAATAACCAGTCAAGTCACTTTCATTTTGAGATCGGTGCTCATCTTCTCGACCATGCTACTTTGGAATTGCTGCAGCAAGTTCCTGACGAAATGTTCCAGTTTGAGATCGGGGTACAGTCAACATTGCCCGAAACACTACAGCGAATCAGTCGTAAAGTATCACTTGAACAATTATCAGATAATATCACTTATTTAAAAGATAAAACAAATATTCACCTCCATCTTGATCTGATTGCCGGATTGCCGGGGGAGACATACCATCAGTTTCTTACTTCGATAGACCGGGTTGTTTCTCTGGGGGCGGATCACCTGCAAATAGAACCGGTGAAGTTGCTCCCTGGTGCACCGTTACGTGGTCAGGTGGAGCATTGGGGGATTCACTACGATCCCACTCCTCCTTACACTATTCTGACATCGAACGATCTCAGTTTTTCTGATCTTGAGCGACTGCGGGGGATTGGTCAGTTGCTTG
>JAOZOH010000331.1 GCA_029933365.1 Desulfuromusa sp.
TCTTTTTAGCCGACCGTAATATTCTCGCCGATCAGGCATACAATGCTTTTTCTGCATTCCCTGAAGATGCTCTGGTGCGTATCGACCCTGAAATCATCCGTAAAAAAGGGAGGGTTCCCAAAAACGGCAGCATCTTCTTCACCATCTTCCAGACCTTTATGTCGGGACAGGATGGTGATGGCAATCCAGCCCCGAATTTTGGTGATTACCCTCCCGATTTTTTCGACTTTATTGTCATCGACGAATGTCACCGTGGCGGAGCCAACGACGAAAGCAACTGGCGTGGCATCATGGAGTATTTCTCTCCGGCAGTCCAACTGGGTTTAACCGCGACCCCCAAACGTGAGGGGAATACCGATACCTATCTCTACTTTGGTGAACCGGTCTATATCTATTCGCTCAAAGAAGGGATCAATGACGGCTACCTGACACCCTTTAAGGTGAAGCAGATTGCCACAACCCTTGATGATTACGTCTATACCTCAGACGACACCATCATCGAAGGGGAGATCGAAGCAGGCAAGCTCTACGAAGAAGACGATTTTAACCGGGTGATTGAGATCAAAGAACGGGAAGCCTACCGGGTTAAACTGTTTATGGAGATGATCGATCAGAAACAGAAAACCTTGGTCTTCTGCGTGACCCAGGCACATGCCCTGGCGGTGCGTGACTTGATCAATCAGATAAAAACCAGCACCGATCCCAATTATTGTATCCGGGTCACCGCCAATGATGGAGCCGAGGGGGAACGTTGGTTGCGGGTTTTTCAGGACAATGAAAAGACCATTCCCACTATTTTGACCACTTCGCAGAAACTATCAACCGGGGTCGATGCCCGGAATATCCGCAATATTGTTTTGATGCGTCCAATCAAGCAGATGATCGAATTTAAACAGATCATCGGCCGTGGAACCCGCCTGTTTGACGGCAAGGACTACTTCACCATCTACGATTTTGTGGACGCATACAAAAACTTTAGCGATCCAGAATGGGATGGCGATCCACCTGATCCAGAAGAATGTCCTGCGTGTGGAAACTATCCATGCACCTGCAGCAAAGAACCCTGTCCAAAATGCGGTGATTTCCCCTGCACTTGCGAGAAAGAGCCATGCCCGGTGTGTGGCGATGATCCCTGCCGCTGTGAAAAGCCCCCCTGCCCGAAGTGTGGTCAACGACCCTGTGTATGTCACAAGAAGGTTAAGATCAAGCTGGCCGATGGCAAAGAACGGACCATTCAACACATCATGGCGACAACCTTTTGGAGCCCTGACGGTAAGCCGATGTCAGCAAAAGAATTTATCGAACATCTGTATGGCGAATTACCGGAATTATTCAAAAATGAAGACGAGTTACGCTCTATCTGGGGGAAACCAGACACCCGTAAAGCCCTGCTGGATGGGTTGGCAGAAAAAGGCTTTGGCAAAGAACAACTGACCGAGGCACGATTGTTAATCAATGCTGAAGACAGCGATGTATTCGACGTGCTGGCCTACATTGCTTTTGCTCTGTCACCAATCAGCAGAGAAGAACGGGTTGATACTCACAAAGGAGAAATCCTCACCAACCATGAAGAGAAACAGCAGGCTTTTCTGGAGTTCGTTTTAGGTGAGTACATAAAAGAGGGTGTCGGTGAACTCGATCTTGCGA
>JAOZOH010000146.1 GCA_029933365.1 Desulfuromusa sp.
TTTTTTCTTTTCCAATCCCGACCTATAACATCACCAAAGATCTGGACTGGGAGAGCGATCGACTTCGACCTGTCTGGGAGATGACGGCGAAATACGGTATCCCCTATTTCAGTAATTTTGTGAATTCCGATATGGATCCGGAAGATGCCCGCTCTATGTGTTGTCGGCTGCGCCTCGATAATCGTGAATTGCGCCGACGGGGAGGTGGCTTGTTTGGCTCCAACCCGATGACCGGATCGATTGGCGTTGTTACCATCAATTTGCCACGGGCCGCCTATCTTGCCAATGATAAGGCCGATTTTTTTGCCCGGATCAGCAAGTTGATGAAGCTGGCATTCCAGTCGCTGGAGATCAAGCGGAAGCAGCTGGAACGGTTTACTGCCGATGGTCTTTATCCCTACAGCAAGTTTTACCTGTCGGCCATCCGTGAGCGGAGTGGCAATTTCTGGGATAACCATTTTTCCACCATTGGTCTGATCGGTATGCATGAAGCCTGTCTCAACCTGTTTGGTAGTGGCATAGAGAGCGAAGTCGGGCGGGCGCTTTCCCAAGAAACTCTTGAGTATATGCGCAAACAGCTTGAGGCTTTCCAGGAAGAGAGTGGGCATCTTTATAATCTGGAGGCAACTCCGGCAGAGGGAACTAGCTTCCGTCTTGCCAATCGGGATCGACAGAGTTACCCCGATATTATCTGTGCCGGGGAGGAAGAACCCTATTACACCAATTCGACCCAATTGCCGGTCGGGATAACTGAAGATATCTATGAGGCCTTGACTCATCAGGATGAGATGCAAACTCTTTACACAGGTGGCACTGTTTTTCACGGATTTTTGGGTGAGCGGTTGGAAGATTGGCGCAGTGCACGGTTACTGGTCAAGCGGATTTCAGAAACCTTCCATTTGCCCTATTTTACTCTAAGTCCAACTTTTACAATTTGCCCGGTGCATGGCTACATACCGGGCGAACATTTTTCCTGTCCCCACCATCAGGAGGGGCAGGCGGCGTAGCTTATTGATTGATAATCGGGGACTGAATTTATATTCTGTCTCCCGATTGTCCGGGGACAGACCAAGGGACAGTCCCCTAGCACTCTAACTGAAAAGTGAGGAGGTTGCGATGGCAACAAAATGTGATGGTAAAACGGAAGTTTATTCACGTGTATGCGGTTTTTTTCGTCCGGTGCAACAATGGAATCGTGGCAAAAAAGAAGAGTTTAAAGAGCGTTCTGAGTATGTTGTTGCAACCAAGGAGCAGAAACACTGAAAACGATTCGGATCAAAGGTTTTCAGGGAACCAGTTTGCTCGATTTCCCCGGACGGGTTGCTTCGCTGGTATTTACCGGTAGTTGTAATTTGACCTGTCCTTTTTGCCACAATGCCGGGTTGGTTCTGGATCCTGACAGTTATCCAGATTATCCTCTCGATGAGTTGCTGGCAGACCTGAAAAAGCGTGAGGGTTTTATCGATGGGGTTGTAATATCGGGCGGAGAACCGACCATCGATACGGGTCTGCCGGCATTTTTATCGCTGTTGAAAGAGAGAGATCTGCAAGTCAAACTTGACAGTAATGGACTGGCACCAAAAGTTATTGCTGATCTGCTGGAGCAGCAACTGGTCGATTATTTTGCTATTGATATGAAAACCAGCCTCAATCGTTACAATGAGCTTCACACCATGCCGGTAGCAACAGAAGCTTTGCGTGAGACAGTGGAAATTCTCAAGCAAGCTACGGTGGAGGTTGAGTTTCGCACCACCTGTATCCCCCATCTGGTGGCAGAAACTGAGATCGATGCGATCGGAGAGTTGTTACAGGGAGCTCCGCTCTGGGCTTTACAGCAATTTGTTCCACTTCACGCGATGGTTGAAAAATGGCAGGAGCTTGATGTGTATCGACCGGAACAGCTTTATGCGCTAGCTGATTATGCTAGGGGATATGTTGATCAGGTTCAGGTGCGCGGGATCTAATTAGCATTCCGGGGACATGTACTTGTTACGTGTTTGGAATACGATCCAGAGCAAAATCAGGGTCGCGGGGTTGCGTCCCCGCCCGACGCCTTCATTTCATTGTGCGTTCAAAGAAACGAAGCAAAGAAAGACGCCCGAACTCCTTGCCCGCCACTGGCGGGTTCCCGGAAACGGATGACGGCTTATGCTGGGCGGCAAAAACTCGGCTAACGCCTCAAACATTTGCCGCCCTGATCGCAACGCCGCCATCCATTTCCGGCTGCGTCACACGGGGGGGAGTTCAAGAGCAAATACAGAAATTTCCTTTTTGCTTCCTTCGGTTTTTTTGAATCTCTGCGAGTTCTATTCCCCGCCCCCTTGGGGCGAAAGCTGGCTGAAGGCCAGCGAAGAGTCCGCGTAGTTAATACCCCGCTGCTTGTGGCAGGGTGCTTTACATACAAAAAAAGCTCCGAACTTAAGGTTAAGTTCGGAGCTTTTTGTTGTTACGGGGTGAATGTCCTTAAAGTCTTATTTTGTGACAGAACAGGCAACGGAATTTTGGCGGATGATCTTTCGAAAGAGGGATATCGTTTTCATTGTGACAATCTTCGCAGAATTTTTCGGCAGCTTTTTTCCCATCAGTTTTGACAATATTGTAAAATTTTTGGTGAATCTCATCTTTTGGTACCGGTTGGGTTGTTTCTTCTGGTGCCATCCAGAGAAAGATAAGAAGGGCTAAAGCTCCAAGTAGGAGCAGAATGTCACGTTTTTTCATAATGATCTCCAACAAACAGAGTTATAAAATATTGAATTTTTTAGACAGGATTCGTTATTCCGATTTGATAAAAACAAGGTAGATAAACAAGGCCACAGCTACTGCCCCGCCGCCAACAAGGATCCAGAGGCCACCGCCGGCAATTCCTTCTACCCCGGTCCCCTTGCCGACAGCCAAAGAAACTATCAGGGCAAAACCGCCCAGACCGACAAGAAACCCTGCTATTGCTTTCCAGCCAATAAAGTAGGTGATGAGTATGATGACAGCAAATCCTCCCAAAAACCAAGGATTGCTATTCAAATCCCCGATGTTCCAGTCTTGCAACTGTTGCATGACTTGATCAGTGCGTAAGTAATCCATGTAATGTTTAATATCAGCCCAACTCATATCGTCTCCCCATTGGATCTACTGAACGAGTGGATTCAGGTGTTTGCAGATAGCCGGAATAGTAGCAGATTGTGGGGTGAGGGGAAAGAGGTAAAAGCCCGTAAATCTTGACTTTATTATGGGTCTTAACTAGGATGATTCCCTTGGTTTTGCGGTTAGATTAACAGTGTGTTTTGTTATCATTACATAACGGGAGTTTCTGTGCAGCATCGGGCAATTGGTATATTTGACTCTGGAGTCGGTGGTTTGACGGTTTTTAAAGAGATTGCCCATTTGCTGCCGGGTGAAAATCTGATTTACCTCGGTGACACGGCTCGGGTTCCTTATGGAACCAAAAGTGTCACTACAGTTCGGCGCTATGCTTTGGAGGCTGCAGAGTTTCTGGTCGACCAAGGGGTAAAGTTATTGGTTGTTGCATGTAATACTGCATCAGCGGTTGCCTTGCCCGCTTTGCGGGAGCGTTTTCAGCTGCCGGTGATCGGGGTGATAGAACCGGGCGCGCGGCGTGCCGCAGAAAGTCAAAATCGACGGGTCGGGGTTATCGGTACCGAAGGAACGATCAATAGTGATCGCTATCCTGAGGCCATTCATGCTTTGTTACCCGATGCGCAAATCACCTCTGTTGCCTGTCCACTATTTGTTCCATTGGCTGAAGAGGGCTGGGCAGAGCATGAAATAGCCAGATTAACTGCCTTGGAATATCTACAACCGTTGTTAGCTGCGAAGATTGATACTTTGGTTCTCGGTTGCACCCATTATCCATTATTGCGAAATACTTTACAGAAAGTTCTTGGCACTGGCGTAACTATGGTAGATTCAGCGGAAGAAACAGCAAAATCGGTCCAACAGCTGTTTCGTCAGCAAGGGCTGACGAAACCGGAACATGGTGGGAGTAGGGATTTTTTTGTGACTGATGTGCCGACTCGCTTTGAACATGTCGGGCAGGCATTTCTGGGAGCTGACTTGGGGAAAGTTGAGCAGGTACAGATAGGTTAAAGAGGATAAAATGAAAAAGCCATTGTTGGGTCTGCTTGGGTTGATCGTTGTTGGAGTTCTTGTCGGATATGGAGTCGGTTGGTATTTTCAACAGTCGCAGGATGTTGGGGAGGAAGTCCGGGTTGTGATTGCAGATCAACTGCCGGATCGAGAGATCCAACTCTACTTTGCTGATCCCTCGGGGTCTTTTCTGGTTGCAGAAGCTTATGAAATTCCTGGTTGCGATGATGATCAAGATTGTATCCTGAGCTTGTTGAATGGACTGATTAATGGCTCTCAGCAAGGGAATTTTCCTGTCTTGCCGAAAGAAACAAAAGTTCTTGATCTAGAAGTGGAAAATGATCTGGCTCGGGTGAATTTTTCCAAGCAGCTGGCTGATTTACACCCTGGAGGCAGCTTGGCGGAATTACTATCGATTTACAGCTTGGCCAACAGTTTGAATGAAAATTTTCCGTATGTCCGACAGTTGCAGATACTGATTGAGGGAGAAGTGCGTCAGACTTTAAAAGGGCATGCCCGTATCGATCAGCCAATATATGCCAATTTTAACTTCAGTAAACCGCCATTGTCTGGAGCTATCCCTGAAAAGTAAGAGACCAATGTTGATATTCAAGTATTAAGCATCAAGCAGATTGCCCCGATGGGCAATTTTCAGGAAGATAACGGGGGAATTTTGGGATGGTCGTTGCGTTATTCTAACCCGATACGGTATACGTTAACTTTCTATTTGAGGAACTGCCATGATTGTTGGGTTTAACCACAATGTGACTTATCGGAGTGTCAATTTTCATGTCCAGACCGAGGACAGTGGGCTGAAGAGCCCCCATCTGGTGACCCTGCTCTATCATGGTGGTATTATCATTTCGTCACAAAAAACCAGCTACGCTGATATTATCAAAGTTGATAACCTCGACCATGTGATTGAGGAATTGGCAAAAGAGCAGCATAAAGGGATGTTGCGGAAGTTAACGCAGGGGGAGTTTGATGAGCGGATTGTAGAACTCGGAATTCCACTGGGTGCTTCCGCTGGGCGGTCAGACCAGCAGACGGCAGTAACCCAGCCAGCTCCGGGTCAGCCGGAAACGGAAGCGTCACCAGCAGAAACTCCTCCAACCAGTATTCCCACCCCGGAACCGGTAACCATTGTTGAGGAGCCGATTGTCGATAAATTTAATCAGCCAAAAGTTTCCAACGAGCCCAGTCTTGATGATTTAATTTATGACTACCTGACGGCAGGGCCGCTGCAGCAATAAATGCTTCGCTAAAAAATGTGACCGGGTGAAAATTGTTACCATAATCAACCGACCATGATTATCTTTTTAGTCGTCCTCTAGTTGACGGAGCTTACGATTTTTTCTGAAGAAAATATATCCAATGAGCAAGACAAGACAGAGGAATCCCACACCAATCATGATTTGGTGCAGATATTGTCCAATGAGTTCTTGATTATTACCGATCAGATACCCGGTCAGAGCCAGAATAACGACCCAGATTCCAGCGCCTAAAGCAGTGAAGATAATAAAAATGGGGAGATTCATCCGTGCCAGTCCAGCAGGTAGACTGATGTATTGCCGGATACCGGGCAACAGTCGTCCGATAAAGGTTGAAATATGTCCGTGCCGGGCAAAAAAATCTTCTGATTTTGCCAATGCCGCCGGAGTGAGCAGGACATAACGACCATAGCGTTCAAACAGTGGGCGTCCCCATTTGACCGCTAACCAATAATTGAAACCAGCTCCGAGGACGCTGCCAGAAATGCCTGCGACAATCACCAGGCTCAGAGACATCTCCCCCTGCGAGGCCAGATAACCGGCTGGTGGAATGACCACTTCGCTGGGAAAGGGGAAAAAAGATGATTCGAGAAACATCAGCACAATAATTCCGGGGTAACCCCAGAGACTGACCGTGTCGACAATCCAGGTGATAATCTGATGAAACATATCAATCCTTTTTCTAAATGTGCCTGTCTTCGAGCGGTTGGTCTGTAAAATAATAGCCACACTGACCATTGCAGGTTGCCACGTCAATATTACCTCAAAACTTACTTCTCAAAATATTTTTTCTTCTGGTAGCTTCTGCCTTTACAATCATAGCATCCTCTTTGATAGGTAGGCTTCACATAGCTTTCCTTCCCCCCCCCATCAGTTTTTCCGCCTAATGTTTTATGGCGATCAAACGAAAACTAAGCGCTCAATCTTAAGTCACCCTTCAAGGGTTTCGGGAGTCATAGATCAATAGCCTTGAAAAGTCTTGTTTCTAGCAATAACTATCCGTCCTGTGTGGAGAGAAAATTCAGAGTAGAATGAATTGTGAACAAGGGGAAGAGTAGTGCCATAAAAAGGATATTAATAACCGGGACCATACTGATCAGGGCAGGGAATATCCCC
>JAOZOH010000147.1 GCA_029933365.1 Desulfuromusa sp.
CGCATTGAGATCAGTCCTTTGTTACAGAGTTGGATCAGATGTTGATCCATAGACTGCATCTGGTATTGAGCTGACCCTTTTTCTATATGGCTCTCTATTTCATCGAGATTTCCATCCCTGATACAGGCCTGAATGGTGGTGGTCGTGCGCATAACCTCAACAACTGGAATAAGGCTTTCGCCGGTTTTATCTTCGACCAACCGTAGCGAGACGGTTGCCACCAGAATATCGGCCAGCCGCTGACGGATAATTTCTTGTGAATCAGGAGGGAAATAGCCGATAATCCGATTGATGGTTGAAGCTGCGTTCTGCGTATGCAGCGTTGAGAACACCAGATGCCCGGTTTCTGAGGCTTTAATGCAAGCGTCGATTGTTTCCAGATCCCGTAATTCGCCCACCATAATCACATCCGGGTCCATCCTCAAGGAAGCTTTCAGGGCAGATCCAAAGTCTGCCGTATCAATCCCAACTTCACGTTGAATAATGCAGCTTTTTGTTGATGAAAAGAGGAATTCAATTGGATCTTCAATGGTGATGATATTGTAGGCATATTTTTCATTGATATAGTTAATCATCGACGCAAGCGTTGTCGATTTACCGTTTCCGGTAGGACCAGTGACCAAAACAAGGCCGTTCGGAGCCTTCACAATTTCTGAGAGGACTGCCGGCAACTGCAGCTTCTTAAAATCACCAATTTCTGGTGGAATAACGCGCATAACAATGCCAATATTGCCACGTTGTTTAAAAATACTGACCCTGAAACGGCCACTGTTGGCTAACGAATAGGAGGCATCAAATTCGGTAAAATCAGCCGGCAGGTCCCGTTTGTTGTTTTTCATGATCGTTGCCGCAATAAACTCGGTGTCTGCAGGTTTTAAACTGGCCAGTTTGGAGCGTAACAGTTGCCCATGAGCACGAAAGAAGGGGGGATTGTCGACTTCAAAGTGGACATCGGAAACTCTTTTGGCAAAGGCAATTTCCAGAATTTGATTGAGTATTTTACTATCCATAAAAATATCCTAGTGTCTGACTTCTGGCTGATGTGAATTGTCAAGTTGTTTGCGGAACAGCGCATTTTCCATAGCTATCCCGGCCTGTCCAACAAAAAATTCAAGAAAATCGAGTGAAATCTGTCTGGCCTGATGACTCCCAAAATCGGCATAAGTGATAGTAATAATCCGATCATTACTCTTAAGGGGAAGCAATAGAATCGTAGCATCGGTTGGTGCGCCAATCTCCGGGTAGATGAGATCGGCAAAGCTGGTATCATCCGTTTTGCCAAAAAAGCTGTTCCCTGACTCAATAATATCACGGAATATTGAATCTTTACGGATTGGGACCCTGAACTTCATTGGCGCAGCAGGACCCTGTTCTTTGTCTGTCACAACGCCGACACTGCGCTCAGCAATCATATCAGTTTTATCAACAATCAAAGTCAACGTGCGGTCAAACAGCTCACTGATAAATTGTAAAACCAAGAGGGAAATATCGGGAGCTTTACGCAATAAGCGTAACCCAGACAGGCCGTTACGTAATTTTGCAAACTGCTGACGACGCTCTTCATTGAAACACCCACGAATGTAAACCTGGAATGTATTGAGGAAATTAATCATATCCTCGGCGAAGGTTTCTTCCCGTTCTGAGAAATATGGCATAGGGAAGACGGCTCGAGTTCCATCATTGAGCGATTGAAGGGAAAAGGTGAAATCAAGGGGCGATGCAAGCTGGATGATAGAGATTTGTGGGTATTGTGCCATTTTCAGCGAACGGACATCGACAATTTCCCCCTTGCTGAAACCCTCTGTGTCAGCCACAGGACCGCCAAAAACCAGAATAGGTTCTAGATATTTGAAAAGGGCCCGATCAATCAAATTATCCAGTTCATGCCGGTCAGCGGTGACAAAAACCAGAATCCCCTCTTTTTTACAAACAGTCATGATCGCATGCTGCAGGAATTCATCACAGGTATAAAGAATGACTGCCTGAGACTTTGAAGCTGCAGCTAAAGCCCCATCATCTAACTGATAAGTTGTGGAGATACTGGATAAAAAACTGACGAGTTTCTCTTTGCCATTATTCGGGATATCAGGAAGCATTTTCTCAATCACCTGACGGTGGATATCAGCCGGATCGAACGCTTCTAACCCACTAAAAACATAGGGCTTTTTTCTCTCCAGCTTGTCCAGGTCTGCCAAACCAAGGAGGTCTTCCGAGACGAGAATTTCTTCTGTGGAACTTGTCTCTTGTGCTTGTTGTTCAATTATTTGATCAAATTGCTCCAGTGGGTTTTCTTCCAGAGGCTCATCGGAAATTTGAATTTCACCGGAATGGACTTTTTCATCAAAGATACGCAGTGCATCCATCAGCACCATTTGGGTATCAAGGCTCACAGTTTGCAGCTGCTTTGGCAGGTAACGATAGTCATCCGAAACGTTTATTTCATCAATATCCAGGGTGAAAATTCCTCGAGTCCAACAGATCATTTCGACAACTGTCATTTCAATGAGTGTTTCAAGCGCCTTAAATGCGGCATCTTTCGACAATCCACAATGCCCAAGCAGGGTAGTAATCAGGGGTTTGCGATCCTCTCCTGACAGTTCCTGAATACCTAGAGCCTTATCTAAATCGTCTTGGCTGATAATATGGCTTTCCAGGAGAATTTTGCCGATTTTCAGTTTTTCACTGGAATGGGTTGCGCTGACGATATATCCGTTGTTAAATACAAGTCGCCCTTCACCTTTGCGGCTGTAGACATTCAAAGTGCCCGATTTGCGGGTTGAATGGATGAGCTGAATAACATCAACGATAGGTAGGTGTTCAAGCTCGCCAGTTAAAGGCATCTGCTCTTTGTCCTTTCGGTGGTTTCTGCTAAATAGTAAATGTAGGTAGCGATATCACGACTTAAACTAATCAGAATATGATTTGTAAATAAACGTTAAAATCCATTAAACTAAAAAATGTCATTAGTTTCAAGTAAATTAAGTATTTTTTTTAGAATAAAGCAGCATAATTAACATTTGGTTGTTGTGAATTACGGTATTTCTCTCATCTGTTTGATTTTTTCTAGCTTTCTCACGACCTTTACGCACCGATTTAGCATAATAAACCTATTTTCTAAATTCATTATAATAATTCTTTAAATATTTTCTATTGACAGAAAGGATGATATATTAAATATTAACTTGTCTGATGAGTAGACATCAGACAGCCAATATAATAATCAATATATTTTGAGGTATTATATGTACCCCATTAAAAAAGTCCGTCTCTCTGAAAGCGTCATCGATGCAATCAAAAAAATGATTGTTGATGATGGTTTTAAGCCCAACGCTAAATTCTATTCCGAAAATGAACTTACCAAAAAATTACAGGTCAGCCGATCCTCAATCCGTGAAGCACTGAGAATCCTTGAAGTGACCGGACAGGTTACGGTTAAACAGGGAAAAGGTATTTTTATTGCTGATTTAAGCAACCAACAATTTAAGGCATTTGTTACCTGGTTGAAAAATAACGAACAATCGATTAAAGACAATTTTGAAGTGCGATTAATTATTGAGCCGAAGGCGGCTGGGCGCGCGGCAGAAAATGCGGATGAAGATGATATTGTGAAGATGGAAGAAGCTTGCCGCCAGTTTTCTCAATCTTTCAAAGAAGGGAACACTGAGGAGGTTATTCAGTGTGATCGCCGTTTTCATCGTATCCTTGCAGGTGCTACGAAAAATGAGACTCTGCATGTGCTTATGAAGTCAATGACAACAACCCTGCCAAATGGATGGATCTCCAGTCTATATACTCCAGGGCGGATTGAAAAAACTGTCCATGAGCACAATGATATCCTTGAAGCAATTAAAAAGCATGACAAGGCTGGAGCCGAAAATGCAATGACCCGCCATCTTGTCAATGCTCTGCATGATATTAATGTTGAGTTAAAAAAACAGTCATAACACTTCAATAGGAGCAGGATATGTCAGTCAAAATAACCACTCTCATAGAAAATAGTCCCGGTGAACATCATGCCCTGAAAACTGAGCATGGAATTTCATTTTTTATCGAGAAGGATGGTCACAACATCCTTTTTGATACTGGTCAGACGGGAATTTTCATTAAAAATGCTGAACAACTCAGAAAAGACCTGACTTCACTTGAGTACGTTGTTTTGAGTCATGGGCATTATGATCATTCTGGTGGGCTTCGGTCACTGACCCAACTCACAACAGATTTTGAGCTGGTTGTCGGGGAGGGGTTTTTTGAGGAAAAATATGGATATATAAATAATTCCTATGAGTATCTGGGAAATAATTTTGATGAAAAATTTCTTCAGAATCAGGGAATTGCTTATCGTTATGCGGACCAACCGTTGACCGAGCTTATTCCCGGAGTCTTTGTTGTGACCCAGTTTCCTAGAAAGTATCCAGACGAGGTTATTAATCAACGTTTTAAGGTGATGCATAATGGCTCACTTCAAGCTGATCCTTTTACGGATGAAGTGCTTGTTGTTGTTGATACTGCAGAAGGTCTGATCGTCTTATTGGGGTGTTCTCATCCTGGAATGAAAAACATGCTGGATGCGGTGTCTAATCTGATTCAACGCCCTATTTATGCAATTCTAGGAGGAACCCATCTGGTAGAATCCAATGATACTAGCCTGGGAAAATCATTGAATTACCTCAAGAATGACGATCTCAAAGTTATCGGGGTTTCCCACTGCACTGGACAGATTGCTATGGATCAGTTGGCAGCATCAAATAGTCACTATTATCATAATCATACTGGAAGCTCTTTAATTGTTGCATAACTCTCTTTTACAGTGTCCTGATCTGCTCAGATTTGTAGCCTGATCACAAAGGGGCGCATCACTCAACAAGGAGGTACAAAATGGGTATCCGTAGGAGTAAGATTGGTATTTTGTTTATTGTGATGGCAGCGGCTTCACTGCTGCTGATTACTGGAACCAGCAGTTTTGCCGCTAAGGGCAAGATTATCTGGAAGTCTTCAGGACACGGACCGGCATCAGATCCATCCCAGATCTACCATGACAAGCTTTGTAATGCCATTACCGAAGCAACTGGTGGACGGTTGACCGTTAAACCTTTTGTTGGTGGCTCCATTGTTCCCGCTTATAAAGAGGTGGATGCTATTGATCAGGGTGTTCTGCAAATGGGTTATTCTGCTCCGATGTACAACCTTGATAAATGGCCTGCAGCAGGTTTGATCAGTTCACGACCCGGTGGCTTGCCTGGTGAATCACTAAGAACCTGGTTCGATTTTGCTGGTGGTGCTGAATTATTGAACAAGATGATGGGTGATTACAATGTTATGACTTTCCCCGGAGCTCTTGCTCCACTCCCGGCAGAGGTTTTCTTTCATTCCAAGGTCAAGCTTGAATCTCTTGCTAACATAAAAGGACTGAAAGCTCGTTGCATGGGTGATGGCGGTGATATTCTCAAGCGGATGGGGGCGGCTACAGTAATTATTCCTGGTGGTCAGATTTACGAAGCGATGCAGCGCGGAACTATTGATGCATTTGAATACTCCACACTGGCTTCCAACTGGAATATGCACTTCAATGAAGTTGCTCCTTATGTCTATCTGTCACCAACCCGTGCACCAAGCGATCCACAGGTTATATTTGTCAATAAAGAAGCTTTCAATGCTCTCCCTGCCGATTTACAAGCAATTGTAAAAGCAGTTGTTTCGCAGTACACCCAGGCGCAACATGAATTTTTAGTTGCCGAGGGTATCAAAGCTGTTGATAAATTTAAAGCAGCTGGTAATGAAGTTTATAAAGTTCCTCAAGATATTGAAGATGCTTTAACTGCTGAAGCTAATAAGTTTTATGCTGAAAAGTCGAAGAAAGAAAGTCCGATTTTTGCTGAAATTTATGACTCAATGAAAGCATTCGGTGAAGCTTACAAACAAAGTAATTAGTTTCTTTCGTGACAGGAGAAGAGCATGCCCACATTGATTAAATTATTAAAGTTTATCGACTGGATGAGTGAAAAATCTGGCCAACTGGGAAAATGGGCTGCTCTTCTCCTGATTTTTGCTGGATCTTATGAGGCCATTGCCCGACACTTTTTTAATGCCCCGACAATTTGGTCTTATGATTCCATGATTATGGCTGGCGGAGTTATTTATATGTTGGGAGCTTCATACAATTATTTACACGACTCACATACCCGAGTGGATTTGTTTTATTCGCGGGCATCACCGCGCAGACGAGCGTTAATTGATGTGATTTGTTCTCTCTTTTTATTTTTTCCGTTGATGATTATCATGTTCAAGATGGCCGTTATTTGGGCGATCAAGGCATGGAAAATCAATGAAGTGATGTTCAATAGCTTCTGGTATCCACCAGCTGCGCCATATCGAACTGTTTTTGCTATTGGTCTACTTTTGTTGATTTTACAAGGAGTAGCCAGATTTATCCGGGATCTCTACTTTGTCATAAAGGGGGAAGAAATTGTTTGAATTAAGC
>JAOZOH010000332.1 GCA_029933365.1 Desulfuromusa sp.
TAAATCGTCAGCTGAAAATTGATCAGCATCAGACCGCCATTCTTCATAAGAACCCAGCACTGTCCGGTTAGGTTATTGCACTGCCGACAAGGGGAAAAATTGTTATAAAATCAGTAAGTTATTTTAAAATAATGCTTGACATGGAATGAAAACCCGCAGCGAAAAATTTCGTAATCACCTTTACTTTCAAGGAGTTACGAGATGCGGCATTTCAAACGACTAAAACAAAAGCATAAACCACAGGCATTTAAGAAAGTCCTTATGCCGGCTTACAAACAATTTCCACAGATTTCGCCATTGAAATCTCGCGGTGATCGGCCGTTACAAATGACATTTGAAGAACAATTAAATGCTTTGGTCTATTTTCACCTCGAAGAATTTGACTCAGGTCGCCATCTTCTTCAGGATCTTGAACAAAATGACTTTGCTAAGCAATGCGTTGCACCGGAAAAAGGGATAAAAAAGAGCGCATTTTTCGAAGCCATCAATACTCGTGGTCTTGAACAATTGAGCCAACTCTTTACCGCTTTGGTAGCAGATGCAACTAAGATACTTCCAGCCCAGTTCGAGCAGTTTGGAGAGCTGGTTTCTATTGATGGTTCTTTTATAGATGCCGTCCTTTCTATGGAATGGGCTGACTATCGCGGTGGAATAAAGAAAGCCAAAGTGCACGTCGGGCTTGATATAAACAGAGGTATCCCCACCAAGATATTCTTGACTGACGGCAAAGAAGGAGAACGACCATTTGTCGACAAAATCATCGGCAAGGGGCAGACCGGTGTCATGGATCGCGGCTACCAAAGCAACCAATGTTTCGATCAGTGGCAAACCGATAAAAAGCATTTTGTCTGCCGCATCAAGACTAACACAATTAAGACGGTTATCAGAGAAAACCCTGTTAATCCAGGAGGATCCGTCTTTTATGATGCCATAGTGCTCCTTGGTACTAAGGGGACAAACCAGACAAAGAAAGAGCTGCGAGTTGTTGGTTACCGTGTCGACGGCACAGACTATTGGATAGCAACAAGCCGTTACGATCTAAGCGCAGAAGATATCGCCCAAGTTTACAAACTGCGGTGGAACATCGAAACTTTCTTTGGTTGGTGGAAGCAACATCTCAAGGTTTATCACTTGATAGCTCGTAGCCCTTACGGTTTAACGGTTCAAATCCTTGGTGGGCTGATTACCTATCTACTCCTGGCTATTTATTGCCGAGAGGAGCATGGAGAAAAAGTCAGCATTAATCGAGTCAGAGAGCTTCGCATACAAATAGAAAACGAAACTGCGCAGTTTCAGAAAAACAAGAAGTCGTCAAATAAATCAAAAACACGCAAGCGCAGGCGACGACGTGCAAAAACCTAACCGGACACTACTGGTTAATCCTGTCAAAAGATTTTATTTTTTAATTCTGTACTTTCCGTTGCTAAAAAGGTCGAGGCGTTATGAAAACAATTCTGGTGACAGGTGGGGCAGGATATATTGGTTCCCACACCGCTGTTGAGTTGCTCGCAGCCGGTTACAATCTTATTATTGTCGATAACCTGAGTAATTCAAGTCAGGTTGCCCTTGATCGAGTTGAGCAGATCAGCGGCCACACCTTCGATTTTTATCAACAAGATATTCGTGATGCAACCG
>JAOZOH010000148.1 GCA_029933365.1 Desulfuromusa sp.
CCGTTGAATACATGGCCAATGCCCATTGTGTTGATGCTCTGGTTTGCATCTCCAATTGTGACAAAATCACGCCGGGAATGCTGATGGCATCGATGCGCCTGAATATCCCGACAATTTTTGTGACGGGTGGCCCCATGGAGGCTGGTCACGCAACGGTTCAGGGGGCGGATGTCGCATTGGATCTGGTTGATGCCATGGTGGCGGCGGCCAATCCGGATGTCAGTGATGCCGATATTGCTATCTACGAGCGGAGCTCCTGTCCGACTTGTGGTTCATGTTCAGGGATGTTCACCGCCAACTCGATGAATTGTTTGACCGAGGCTCTGGGGATGGGCCTGCCTGGAAATGGCAGTTTGCTTGCGACCCATGCTGATCGGAAACAATTGTTTCTAGAGGCGGCAGAGCGGATTATGGATTTGATCAAGCGCTGGTATGAAAACGATGATGAGAAGGTTTTACCACGCTCTATTGCCTGTTTTGGTGCTTATGAAAATGCCATGCGGTTGGACATTGCTATGGGCGGGTCAACGAATACGATTCTCCACCTGCTGGCAATTGCTCGTGAGGGCGAGGTGAACTTTACCATGGATGACATCAATCGTCTTTCCCGGGAAACTCCGAACTTGTGCAAGGTGGCTCCGGCGGTGCAGCATTATCATATGGAGGATGTTCATCGGGCCGGTGGTATTTTTGCTATCCTTGGCGAACTGGATCGTGCTGGTTTGATCCAGCGTGATGTGCCGACGGTGCATAGTTCGACAATGGGTGAGGCGCTTGAGCAGTGGGATGTTTTGCGCACAGATGCTTCCGACGTACAGACATTTTATCGTGCCGCCCCTGGTCGTAAATACTGCATTGAAGCTTTTGCTCAGGATAAACGCTTCTCCTCACTTGATCTGGACCGTGAGAAAGGGTGTATCCGTTCTCAGGAACATGCCTATAGTCAGGATGGTGGTCTGGCGGTACTTTATGGCAATCTGGCCCTAGATGGCTGTATTGTCAAAACGGCCGGGGTGGACGAATCCAATCTTACATTTACCGGTCCGGCCCGTATTTTTGAGAGCCAGGAAGAGGCGATTGACGGAATTCTGGGTGACAGTGTGCAGGCTGGCGACGTAGTCGTTATCCGCTATGAAGGGCCAAAAGGCGGCCCGGGAATGCAGGAAATGCTTTATCCGACCAGTTACCTGAAGTCGAAGGGGCTTGGGAAAGCCTGTGCGCTGGTCACCGATGGTCGTTTTTCCGGCGGAACATCAGGGTTATCAATTGGTCATATTTCACCGGAAGCGGCTGAAGGTGGAGCAATTGCTCTGTTGGAGGAAGGTGATCTGGTTGCCATCGATATCCCCGCACGTAAAATTGTTATGCAGGTTGACGATGAGGTTTTAAGACAACGTCAGGAGGCGATGGTTGCAAAAGGGAAACAGGCGTGGCAGCCGGCACTTCGCCAGCGTCAGGTCAGTCGAGCTTTGCAGGCTTATGCGGCAACGACAACCAGTGCGGCGCGTGGTGCCGTGCGTGATCTGGATCAATTGCAGATAAATCGGTAGCTGAGTCGAATTTCCCCCAGATCCCCTTTTTCAAAGAGGGGTGTTTTTTACTTCCCCCTTAGAAAAAGGGGGATCTGAGGGGGATTTTTGTGTTTTCAGTCTAATACAGGATAAAATTTATATTGGCTCTGCTTTATTCTCTTCAATCAGCTTTAAAAGTTCTTCCAGTGGCTTGTATCCGGGGGCGATGTGCCCATTAGGTAAAATAAGTGTTGGCGTTCCATGAATCCCAAGTTTCTGAGCTATCTGTAGATTCTCCTCGATAGTGTTGGTTTGACAGCTTGCTTCCGGCAATGCTTTTCCAGCAAAGGCCATCTCTAGTTGCTCCATTGATTTATTACAGAGAATCGTCTGGGTGATCTGTTTCGAACTGGATTTAAGTGGAATCAGTTTATTGTAAAATGCCAGATCAGGATTTGCTTTGACAGCTTCGTGCAGAACGTTGTGGAGTTTGCTGCAATAGGGGCAATGGGGATCAGTGAAGATGATGATATGTTGTGTTGCCGCTGGGTTGCCGACAATTAAGGCATCATCCAGTGGAATGTTTGCAGTATCGACAGGATTGAGTCGTTGGTAATGCTTTTCGGTCAAATTCGTTCGATCCTTGAGACGGATAACGTTTCCAGTAAATAGGTACGAGCCACTGGCATCAAGGTAGATCGGTACAATTTTTCCTTGCATTTTCATGGCAACCAGGAAAAGACCAGGAATCTCCGCAGGATCTACCGATAGGACTTCACCCTGGATTCCCTGCAGTGCTTTGGTTGCTGCTGCTTTGGTTAATTCTTGTGTTTTTGGATGTTGATTGCTGCTGTCTGTCGCATATGCTGACAGTGAGCTTAGCAGGATGATAAGAAATAGGGATAAAGCTAAACGCATGTAGTCCTCCTATGAATTATGTGATCTTGATAATATCTGGAGCGGGACAATAACACATCTTCGTCTCTGCTTCCAACGAGGTCTACGTGATGTGTTTATTCGTAAAAATAGGTTTGACAAAAAAGCCCACCCTTTCTATAGTTTAGCCGTTTTTGCTCTCTGAATTGAGAGGGCTTTTTATTTAATTCTATGGGAGAAAATTGATTATGGCTAACAGCTTTAAAATTGCAATTCTACCCGGTGACGGAATTGGTCCCGAGGTGATGGCAGAAGCACTGAAAGTTCTGGATGCAGTAGAAAAAAAATATGCGGTCAGATTTGAGCGGACATTAGCCAATGTCGGTGGTGCTGGTATTGACAAAGAGGGCAAAGCGTTACCCGATAGCACTGTTGAAATTTGTAAAAATTCTGATGCCATTCTGTTCGGCAGTGTTGGCGGCCCGAAATGGGAAAGTTTGCCGCCAGATGAACAACCGGAACGGGGTGCCTTGCTTCCTCTGCGTAAAATTTTTGGTTTATTTTGTAATCTGCGTCCGGCAATTATTTTTCCGGCTTTAACGGGTGCTTCCAGTTTAAAAGAGAGTGTCATCGAAGGCGGATTTGATATCCTGGTCGTACGCGAATTAACCGGTGGAATTTACTTTGCTTCTCCTAAAGGAATTGAGGGTACAGGTGGTGAGCGGACCGGTTTTGATACAATGAAGTACTCTGTCGCTGAAGTTGAGAAAATCACCCATGTGGCTTTTGCAGCAGCTCGCAAGCGTGGAAAGAAGGTCTGCTCCATCGATAAAGCCAATGTCCTTTCAACGTCGGTTCTCTGGCGCGAAGTTGTTGAGCGCGTTGCCAAGGAATACCCCGATATCGAACTCTCCCATATGTATGTTGATAATGCTGCCATGCAATTGGTACGCTGGCCAAAGCAGTTTGACGTCATGCTCTGTGGCAATATGTTTGGCGATATTATCTCTGACGAAGCCGCAATGTTGACCGGCTCTCTTGGCATGTTGCCATCGGCATCTCTGGCGGAAGGCTCTTTTGGTATGTATGAGCCATCGGGGGGGAGTGCTCCTGATATTGCCGGGCAGGGGATTGCTAATCCTATTGCACAAATTCTTTCTGCATCAATGATGCTCCGTTATTCTTTTGGTATGATTGAGGCGGCCGATGCAGTAAACAGTGCCGTTGAAGAAGTTTTGAATGATGGTTATCGTACTGGTGATATTTACCAGGGTGGTGCCAGCGAGAAGAAGGTCAACACTACTGCGATGGGTGATGCCATTATTGCTAAATTGGATTGATTTTTTGTGAAGTTATAAACTGAATTTAAATGTCAGGGAGCTTTGTGGCTCCCTGTCGCTTTTTCTGGACACTGATATGACCGATGGTGCTTATCGACCTGGAAATAGTTTTCTGCATCGGGTTGACCCACGGGTGAAGTTGCTGTTCTTCCTCGGCTTAATTGCCTGTCTGTTCTCAGCCTCCAACCCGCAACGTTTACTGCTGATTGTCTGCCTCTGGTTTGTTGCTGTTGGAATCACAACCCAGGGGTTTTCTGATATTTGGAAAATTGTCAAAATGTTGCGCTGGTTGCTGTTATTTACCCTTCTGGCACATCTTTTTTTTACTCCGGGACGGACTCTTTTTGGAACCAGTTGGCTCTCTTATGATGGTTTACTGCGTGGATTGATGATCAACTCACAGCTGCTTCTTGCGGTTTTGCTTTCTCTCACTTTGGCATGGACGACCCGTCCTGAGGCTCTGGCTTCAGGGCTGGCAATGCTGTTAGCTCCATTGCAACGGTTCAGGGTTCCGGTTCGGGAGTCAGGTGGCATGTTATTGCTGGTTTTGTACTTTTTCCCCTTTATTCAGGAAGAGGTTGTAATTTTGCAGTCTGAGCAGAAACAGACTGGTGCTAGCGGAGTTGTTGGTTTCAGAGGTTGGCTGCGAAATATCGAACCCCTGCTGATCAGATTGTTTGATCGCGCTGAGAAGCTGTCACAAGGTATTGTCTCGGGAACAGAGACTCTGGCGTGTATGGAGACTCTAAAAAAATCCCTTTTTGACCGCTCTACTCTGAGTGTATCAGTCCTTGGTATGTTAATAGTATTTTTCCTTTGGCAAGTATGATTTTTTGCTTAGCCACCTCATTCGTTTTTGCGAGATCATCATAAATGGCTAAAATTAAACTGATTATTGCGTACGATGGTACAAATTATGTCGGCTGGCAATATCAACCAAATGGTATGTCGGTGCAGCAACGCCTGGAACAAGCTCTGCAACAACTGACCGGAATTATCCATACTGTCTATTCCTCCGGGCGAACTGATTCAGGTGTCCATGCTCGGGGGATGGTTTGTCATCTCACAACTGAATGGGATCTGCCATTAACGGCCTGGCGGGAAGGGGTGAATCGGTTTCTCCCTGATGATATCGCGGTTCGTCATGTGGAAAGAGTTGATGACACCTTTCATGCCCGTTTCTCAGCTCGTGGCAAGCGTTATCGTTACACTATTTTGCGCGACCCGGTTCGATCACCGCAGGAGCGCAAAATTAGTTGGCAGGTGAAAAAACCCCTTGATCTCAAAAAAATGGAGCAGGCAGCACAAAGTTTTATCGGCACGCATGATTTTGCGGCATTTCGAACCAGTGGTTGTTCTGCTGATACCACTAACCGGGAAATATTTTCAGTTGATTTTAGTGAAGAGGGTTCACTGCTCCATATTGATGTTTGTGGGAGTGGCTTTTTAAGAAATATGGTCAGGATGATGGTAGGAACACTAGTGCAGATTGGTCGGGGGAAAAGACCGGTTAATGCAATTTCAGAGTTGTTAACAAGGAGTAGCTCTGTCGCTTCACCATTAACTGCTCCTGCACAGGGACTTTGTTTGATGGAGGTTTGGTTTTGACCACAAAAATAGGAAAAGAGAGCTGATTTTTTCGTCGAATTTTCTTGACAGACAAGGGTGACTCAGCTAGGTTTACCGCTTTGTGAGCCCCACAACCCTTTAAGTCATAAGTTCAGAGAGGACTGCGATGAGTACTCTAGTCGCTAAAGAGCAGGATATTGTTAGAAATTGGTATGTTGTCGACCTAGAGGATGTTGTCCTTGGTCGTGCTGCAACTGAAATAGCCCGTGTTTTACGTGGTAAGCATAAGCCGATTTATACTCCGAGTGTTGATACCGGAGATTTTGTTGTCGTGCTTAATGCTGATAAAATCAAGCTGACCGGGAACAAGATGGCGGATAAAAAATACTATCATCATAGTGGTTTCCAAGGTGGTATCAAGGAAATCAGTGCCGAGAAATTGCTTGATAAAAAGCCTGAGATGCTGGTTGAATCCGCAGTAAGAGGCATGTTGCCAAAGAATAAACTGGGTCGGAAAATGTTTCGTAAACTCAAGGTTTATGCCGGTGGAGAACATCCTCATGCCGCACAGCAACCTAAAGAACTGAAGTTTTAATACTAGGAGATAGCTAGATGGCTGAGCAAAAGTATTACGCAACTGGCAAAAGAAAAACCTCAATTGCCCGTATCTGGATGAAACCTGGCACTGGTGAGATTGTTGTCAATAAACGTCCTCTGGATGTTTTCTTTGGTCGTGAAACATCAAAGATGGTTATCCGTCAGCCTCTGGAGTTGACTGATAATATGGGTAAATTTGATATTTCCATCAATGTTTCAGGCGGTGGTATCTCTGGCCAGGCTGGTGCAATTAAGCATGGCATTACCAAAGCCCTTCTTGAAGTTAATCCGGAATTACGGGCAACTCTGAAACAGGCCGGGTTTATCACCCGTGATAGCCGCATTAAAGAACGTAAGAAATACGGACGTGCAGGTGCCCGTAAGAGTTTCCAGTTCTCCAAGCGTTAATTGCATATTGGCAATTATCTGCTGGATGCAAAATAAAAAAGGGAAACCCCAGAGGGTTTCCCTTTTTTTTGTATGGTGCGCCCGGCAGGGCGCGTGGTGCGTAAGCACCATCTATTTCAGCTGTGGT
>JAOZOH010000149.1 GCA_029933365.1 Desulfuromusa sp.
TAAATAAGCGTCAACCTTGATTTTTCTCAGCGTTACCACCATCAAACCCAGGAGGAACGACAACTTCAACCATGGCAGACAAGGTCGTGAGAATTTGCCTGGCATTTTCCACTTGGCCGGTTTTGGCATATTCTTCCAGATCGGCAGCCGGCACTGTAAAATCATCATAGCCAACGGTTCCACCAGAGCCTTTCAACCAATGAGCTAAACTTGCCAGTTCTTCCATATTTCCAGTATTTAAAGCCGCATCCATCTGGTCTATTTTTTCTTCCAGTCTTTCAATAAAGTTCATAATTATCTTTTGCAACCGCACATTATTGGCTAAGCGAGAAACCAGCGGTTTTTGAGCAGCAACTTCAGCTTTTCGGATAATCACGGGTGAGGTTTTCTTATTGATAACAGTTGCAGAGGACAAAGCATTTTCGCTCACTTCGTCCGGAACCACGATTCTCGCTGCTAATTCCCGTATCAATATGATCGATTCCAAAATATCTTTCCGCTGATTATTTTTTGCATGAATCTCCAGATTGGCAGCTGGTTCCGTAAATGCATCAAAGCCGACCGTCCCTCCGGCTCCTTTCAACCAGTGGGCCAGATTTGCAACTTCCTCTACATCGTTACGCTCTTCTGCTTCGTCCAATGCGGTCAACTTATCCTCAAGGCGCAGAACAAAACGACAAACAATATCTCTAAATTTCTTGTTTCCGGTCGGCAGCTTGGAATAAATAGGGCTGTCAGCAAAATCCGGCGGCGGCTCGTTTTGAGCATTCTGAATAGGATCAGAGGTCACACCCTCAGCGATTTCATCCTCAACCTTCTGCCCCCCAAGAAGCTCGCCCATCAGTTCCAGAAACTGGTCGATATCAATCGGCTTGCTCAAATAACCGGAATAACCAGCTTTCAAGCACTCCGCCTCGTAGCCTTTCATGGCATTCGCAGTCAGAGCTATAATTGGAATTTTAAGCCCTTTCTTGCGCAGCAGGCTGGCAGCGGTCATACCATCCATGACCGGCATATTAACGTCCATCAAAATCACATCATAATGACTGCTACCCGCTTTTTCGACGCCGATCTGGCCATTCTCCGCCTCATCTACAGTCAGACCAGCTTCTTCAAGTAATAATTTGACCAATTCGCGATTCTCAACTCCATCATCCACGACCAGAATCCGAGCGGTCTTGAAGATCCATGAGTGATTATCCACGGTTTCAATTTTACTCTGCAATTCAGCAATTTCTTCGGGCTGAAGATATTTGACTCCAGCCAGATCACCCGTTGGCAGAGAAATCGTGAAAGTACTGCCCTGATCCAGCACACTTTTAACTTGGATATCACCGCCCATCGCCTGGGCAAATTTGCGGCTGATAGTCAATCCAAGACCAGTACCACCAAAACGGCGGGAGACAGTATTATCGGCCTGAACAAACGGGTTAAAAATCGCCTGTTGAGCATCTTCGGACATGCCGATCCCGGTATCAACAATCTCAAGCAGCAGTCGAGAATCAGACTTTTCCTCAAACCGACAGGTCACTGTCACACTGCCCGACTCAGTAAATTTGATTGAATTCCCGATCAGGTTGAACGCAATCTGGCGTAAGCGCACCGGATCAACTTCGATCTTCTCCGGCAAAGCACTTTGAGCCTTAAATTCAAGATCGATTCCCTTTTCATCAGACTTGACCTTGAGCATTTGAATAACTTCGGAGATAATCGTATAAGGCTCGACTTGTAACTTTTCTACCTCGATATGACCAGATTCAACTTTGGAAAGATCGAGGATATCATTGATCAGTTCGAGCAGATTTTTACCGCTGGAATGGATGGTATTAAGATATTTCAGACTTTCTTCTTCATTCTTGACATAGCCCCGCTTGAGGATATCAGTAAACCCGAGGATGGCATTCATCGGGGTACGAATTTCATGACTCATATTGGCGAGAAAAGAGCTTTTTGCCTGGTTCGCCGCTTCAGCTTCCAGTTTGGAGTTGATCAATTCAACTTCTTTTTCTTCCATCTCGGTAATATCGTCAAAACTGACTAAAACTCCGGCATGCTTATTCCCTTCACCCAAAACCGGTGAGCAGTTCACCCGGAAGGAGCGAACTTCATCTTCGGTCAGCTGAAGTCTGATGGTTTGATCTTTCTGGACTTTCCCCAGACTCAAAGCTGTAATCCAGGGTCGTTCCAATTTTTTGATTTTGTTCCCTGCACTATCAACCCAGGGAAGTTCTCCGGCGCGGAAACCAAGCAGACTGGCCGGGGTTTTGTCGATCATCCCGGAAAAAGCCTGATTGGCTAGTACGATCTGTTCTTTGCGATCCAGAATCAGCAACCCATCGGCCATGGTATCCAACGCATCTCGAACCCGACCCGGAATGGCTTGCGACGGATCCAATTGTCGCAGCACCTTGCCAAGATAAAAGTAATAGATGAGAAAACCAACTGAACCAATCAACAACACGGTAAAAATCATCGGCGTTTTCAGTAAACCGATCAATCCAGCACCGGTCAAAGAGTGAAAGTGCAGCTCTAACTGTCCCCACTTTTGATCCCCTGACCAGATTGGAACCCGAACTTGGGAGCCTTTTGAATATTCACTCCCCATCTCCTGCCATTGGGAATCATGGTTTTCTGTGGTGACTAAAGTTTGCCCATCCTTGTGACGTAATGCCAAAGACAGAAGATCCTGGTTACGCTCAACCAGCAATTTAAAGTCAGCCGTTAAACGCTGATAGTTGCTTCCCTGGTAGTTCGCTGTTTTGACCAGTGCGGTACTGTATACAGCAATCGATTCAGCCAGAGCCGCCCGCCCTTCACGCACAGCACTGTTCCGATCTGGAATAATGTCAAAAGAAAAGCATAGCATCACCAGACTGACCATAATACCAACCAGGCCGAGAGTAATTCGTGCTTTCGGGCTTAAAAATCGCATTTATCAATCATCCTCTTCTTCTTTTTTCTTCGCTTCTTTCTTTTCACCTTCTTTGATAATCGATTCCAGAGATTCATCATCTTCATCACCCTTACTCCCACCAGCCAGAATCGATAATGGATCGGCCAAGTGCCAGGCAGGCATCGATGACAACAGCGAAGCAAGTAGTGAACCACCCTTGAGCATCCAGACCACATAACCGGCAGACAAGCCCATGGTGGTTGCGATGGCACTACTCACCACGGCAGTTTCAATTCTATTTTCTTGTTGTACTTCCTGTTGCAGCGCATCAAAAGAACTCCGCACCAGATTGTAATCTCTGACCGACAACGTACCGATATCCAGAGAATCCCAGACATTTCGCAGGGTTTCTATCGGGGTGGTTTCTAAAATCACGTTCAGAGTCTGCAGCGTCGATAGTTGACCGGTATTCAGAGAACTGTCGTTATCATTGGCTGATGCTACATTCTGGATAAATGACAGAATCGGATTGATCAAAGAATTGCGTGATCCACTTTGTCCAGAGTTAGAGTTGGCGGCGCTGTCCTCTTTAATCGGAAGCTGTGTTTCTACCGGGGTCTCAACCGCTTCAGTCGTTTCCTCAACAACCTCGTCAACCTCTTCTTCTGTGATTTCCTCTTCGATAGGCTCATCAATCGACTCCTCTATCTCGGGAGTCACCTCTGACTCTGGAGTCGAAGTGGGCGGCAACACCGTAACTCTGATAGTTGAAGTTGCCCTGCCACTTTGAGCCGCAACGCTTAAACCATCTTCAGAAGATTCAACCTGAAAGTTTCCTTCTGCAGCAACGTCAGCCGGTGTAAATCTGAGGCCGGCTTGTCCCTGCGCAACACTGATATAGTCACCGTTGTTTACCTGGGTAACGCCATTGGCAAGGAATAAAGAACCACCATTAACACCTGATATTCTGAAATGAGTCACTTCTGCACCATCAGACGCATGGCGACTGATAATAATCGGATTGGATTGTGATCCTGCCAGCACTACGGCATCTGCCACCTGCGGGGTATCCCCGACCGGTGCAACATAGATGAAAGCAGTTCCGCTGGCGGTTCCGCCATTGCCATCACTGATGGTGTAATCGAAGCTATCGGTATTGCTGAAATTATGGTTCGGGGTATAGGTCAAGGTGCCATCACCATGATCGACCAAAGCGCCATGGGTTGGCTGCGTAAAAGCAGCCATAGAAAGGCTGTCACCGTCGGGATCTGAATCATTGACCAGAAGATCGGTCAGCGAAATGATGGTCAGGGCGTTGTCTTCAACAGCAGACAAGTTGTCGTTCACCGCAACCGGGGTATCGTTGAGATCGTTAACAGTCATAGTAAATAGTTGAGTGGTGCTCAAACCACCAGAATCGGTACTGGTTACGGTGACATTAACACTGGCTTCAGTTTCATGATCCAGACTTTGACCGGCTTGCAATTTCAGCTGTCCGGCAACGATTTCAAAACGCACATCATCAACTGTATAGGTGTGGGTATCCCCGGCATCAACATCTGTAGTGCTTAGATTGCCAACAATCGCTCCGGCACTGAACTCATCGACATCAAGGTTATCGAGATTAATAGCGGTCGGGGCATCGTTGGTGTTACTGATGACGATATCGAAACTGTCGGAAACGGTCCCAGCATTTCCATCGTCAGCAATGACGGTCACGGTTATTGTTCCGATATCAGCATTGAGAGGCGTGCCACTGAAGGTTCGAGTCGCAGCATCAAAGGAGAGCCAACCATAAAAAGAAATATCGGAGCTATAGGTCAGGGTATCGCCATCAACATCGTCAAAGGTATTGGCGGCAAACTGGAAGGTAAATGGACTATCTTCGTCGGCCGTTTGGTCAGGGATCGGGTTAGCAACAGTTGGTGCATCATTCACATTGGTGACGGTAATGGTAAAATCCTGATCAACATCGACGGTGCCGTCATTGACCCGCAGAATCACAGCATGATCACCCACTTCACCATTGGTTGGAGTACCGGAGAGAACTCCGGTTCCGGCATCAAAGGTCAGCCAAGCTGGTAAGATCGGAGCACTTAGAGTAAGAGTGTCACCGGCATCGACATCATTAACGGTAAAAGTATAGCTGTAAAGGTTGTCTTCGGTGGCAGCAACATTTGCGGTGCTGGTGATGGTCGGGGCATCGTTCACCGCAGTAGAGTTAACGGTTATCGTTCCAGTGATAGGGGCAGCAACACCATCATCCACACTGGTATCAATGGAAAATTGGCCATCGTAATTTAACGTTGGTGTAAATAAGACACCACTCAACAACATATTGACATCGGCAATGGCTCCACTTGCCGTCCACACGCCAGTACCGGAATCAAATATTGAGGTAACAGAACCGGAGGTAGCTGTACTGAAGGTTCCGACACTATTATCAGATAAGGTCAAGGTGGCGGTCACATTTGGACTGTCTACATCAGAGATCGTGATATCGGTGAGGTCGAGCGGCGTATCCTCAACGTAGAGTACCGTTACACCCATATTGGTGGCTGTCGGCGCATCGTTGACCGGGGTGATCGTCAGGCTGACGGTGACGGTATTTGAAGTAGCTCCGGCAAGATCATCAATGCTGTAAGTAAAACTGTCGCTTATGGTTTCACTTCCATTATGGGTGTAATCAACCGTACCATCGGCATTAATACTGTCGATCGTACCATTGCTCGGACCGGATACAATGCTGATCGATGTCAGATCAAGACCGTCATCGGGATCGCTATCGTTGCTGGCCAGATCGAGGCTGGTGGTCGAGCCTTCGTTGACGGTAAAGTTGTCAGCAACAGCGGTCGGCGCATCATTGATATCATTGATTCCAACCGTCAATGTTTCATCATAAGTGTTTGAGGCTGAATCGGTAACACGAACTGTAACCGCATATGAAGCTTTCGTTTCAAAATCCAAAATCCCGTCATCGAAAATCAACTCATCATTGCTTGCACCGCCGATAGAAAAATTTGTAGCATCCCCGCCAGGCAAGATGGAGTAGGTAAATGTCTCTCCCACATCGGGATCAGTGGTCGTCAATGTGCCAACGCTTGTACCACCTGTCGTATCAATATTCTCGTCGATCAAAAATGAATTCGGAGAAATATTGGTCGGAGCACTATTTGATTCGGCATAGTATATCTCCAGCACCGGTGGCGTTGTTCCCTCACTACTGTCGTAGGTAACTGAGGTGGTTCCAGTATTAGGGCTGGCAATCATGATCCCGTTATTATCTTTGCTGCCGTCATACCAAGCCTGAACCAGAGATGTGAGATCCCAGCTATGCGACCCAATTGTGTCAGTGTTAAGTGTTGCGACAACCGTGGGATCAATAGTGCCACCAGGCGTACTCCAGGGCACATCGAAAAGGAGCACCCTATCCCTGTCATCCCAGTCAGCGATGTCATCGGACCATGCTTCAATAAGCTCATAAATGTTGATATCGAAGGCTTCTGCGTTTGCTGTGGCTTCCATTCTAAGGGT
>JAOZOH010000150.1 GCA_029933365.1 Desulfuromusa sp.
GATATCAACCCGTTCCGCTCCAATTATGAACTCCGGATTGAAAACATGCGGTTGGGTCGACAGTAAGAAAATTTGATCTGAGTCGACTCTGACTAGATGTACAAGGGGCCATCAGCTTCAAAAAGTCACAATGACAATTTAAAGAATCTGATATTAATAGTTTTATTTTAAGTGCAATTGCCTTATTCTTACCTTTGTAGTTACCATTCTGCGCTGACAATCATCTCGATAGATTGCAACGTTATTCTTTAACCGGATAATTATGATGAATTTTATTTACTTTGCGTTAGGTAAACATTCCTTACACATTGACACCACTGCTGTTTCCTGTGCGACATTTTCCAGTTATGAAAAATATCTGGAACATAAAACAGTTCCAGATGGTTTTATTATTGAGGGTAGCTCCGATGAACTGGCCCTGGAAGTTCTTAAAAAGCTGCGAGGTGCAAACGATACGTTTTTGTATCCCGTATTTCTCTGTGATCATACGGGTGAACTCTTTGATATGTTGAGTGATGGCAGGGTTTCGAGCCTGGAAGAGGCAGCTGCACAATCAGCGCCACTTTTCCAGCAGCAGATACGCCTGCATCATGATATTGATGACTATGCTGAAAATGCATTGCTCAGGGTTCTGGCATATCTGTTCTTACGCCCTGAAACTGCTGTACTACCATTCCAGCAATGGGACCATCCCCATCTGTATTCCTATCCACTGCTTGAAGTTTTGGCCGGGGAAGAGGAAGAGGGGTCCTCCCTTGTTGCAACACTGAAGAATCGGAAATTCATCACTGCCATTGAGCTTATTGATCGAGTTCGCCATTGTCCAACTTGTAACTATGCCCATTTTAATTTTATCGATGTCTGCCCTGAGTGCAGCAGTATTGAAATTGAAAAAAAACCTTTTCTCCACTGTTTTACTTGCGGCAATGTTGCTCCGCAAGAACAGTTCATGCGTGACAATATCTTGGTCTGTCCCCAGTGCACGGCACAATTGCGGCATATCGGCGCCGACTATGATCGCCCTTTAGAGAATTATGTCTGCAAGGATTGTGACTGTCTGTTTCAAGAACCTGATGTTATTGCCCATTGTCAGCACTGTGGGAAAAGGAACCGGCCTGATGAATTGACACCATGGCCAGTCTACTCCTACAGAAGTACTGACCGGGTAACGTATGCAGTCCGGACCGGAGAAGTGGACGATGTCTACAGTCTCTTTGACGAATTGCAGAATATCAATCCCATTCACTTCAGTTACACCGTTGATTGGTTACTGAAACTGTGCCAGCGCTACACAGAAGAGCTTTTTAGCCTGGTTGGAATTCGGGTAAAAAACTTACCTGAACTACATAAAAAAATAGGAAGATACCGCCTGATTGAGTTGGTAGATGGTTATATTTCCCGTATTCGTGAAATAGTTCGTACAACTGATCTGACAACACGTACTGTTGCTGATATCATCTGGATTTTGCTGCCAAAGACAGATTCCTCTGATTGCGATATTATTATTTCCAGATTCATGGCTCTTCAATCTCTCACGACCCAGGATGAAGGGGTTCAGCTGGAATGCGAAGTTGTCACCTTTAATGCGCCAGATAATATGATTGCCGGGGAAACAGGCGAGCAACTACTCGTACGGCTTGAGGGTGAGATTGCATGATTGGGGAGATCATTGCACAAGCTTACCACACTCTGATTTTGTTACTTCTCAGTCCGTTTCAGCAAGGACTGGAAATTTTCATCCTCAAGTTTGTCCCCTTTGTCCTTTTTCTTGAGATGCCTGTTTATCTTCTGATTCTGATCGGAATATTGAAATATTACAGCAAAGGGCTTACTCCCGCACCGGAGAATCCTGCTTACCTGCCAACGGTTTCCTGTATTATCACCTGCTACTCTGAGGGTGAGGATGTCCAGGTAACTATCCGCAGTCTATGTGAACAATTGTATAAAGGCCGTATCGAAATTATTGCTGTTATTGACGGTGCACACCAGAACAGTAGTACCTATTCTGCTGCCCGGGAGATGAAGGCGTATTTTCAGAACAAACCGAAGCGAATATTGCGTATCTTACCAAAATGGCAGCGGGGTGGACGGGTCTCCACGTTGAATACCGGTCTGCAATGTGCCACCGGTGAAATTATCATCAATGTTGATGGTGACACCTCCTTTGATAACGATATGGTATATCGGGCAACCCGGCAGTTTATGAATCCTAACGTGGTTGGTGTAGCGGGCAGTTTGCGCGTCAGAAACAAAAACACCAGTCTGGTCACCCGTTTACAGGCAATTGAATACCTCATATCAATTCATGCCACCAGAACCGGTTTGAGTGAGTTCAATCTTGTGAACAATATTTCCGGTGCCTTTGGTATATTTCGGAAAGCGTTTATTCAGAAACTCGGAGGATGGGACAGTGGAACCGCTGAGGATCTTGACATGACGTTGCGGATCAAAAATTATTTTGCTCGCCATCCGGATCTTCGTATCTGTTTTGAGCCCGGGGCCATTGGTCACACAGACGTCCCCACAACCTTTCGTGATTTTTTCAATCAGCGGCTTCGCTGGGATGGTGACCTGTTCTACGTTTATATTCGTAAACATTATTTGAGCTTCAGTCCCCGCCTGCTTGGGTGGAAAAATATGCTCATGCAGATGTGGGTTGGCCTGTTATTTCAGATTATTCTCCCTTTTGTTATCCTGTTTTACTCCTGCTATATTTTTACCGCTTACCCGACGGGCCTTGTTTTGGCAGTCTGGGCACTTGTCTATCTGGTCTATCTGGCAATTACTATTATATTCTATTTTATCAGTATATTGCTGCTATCAGAACGTCCACGACAGGATATCCGGCTGGCTCCGTATATTGTCATTATGCCCTTTTTTACATTTTTTATGCGGATCTGGGCTGCGATTGCCTGCATGAAAGAGCTATTCATGCAATCACATCTCGACTCCACTATGGCACCCTGGTGGGTATTGAAAAAAAGTAAATTTTAACTGTTTACAGCATTACGATTGGAACATTGCCACAATGAAGCATTTTCTCCCCTGTGTACGCCGTTGTTGTTTTCTCCTGACTCTGCTGTTCTTGAGTGGTCAGCAGCTTTCCATTGCGGGCAGCAATATTGTGGATGACAAGGTGTCAGATGTGCGTCCACACCATTCGCTGCAGGAACTTGAACCGTCTGCTTCTAAGTCCCTGGATTCACTTGTTGCTGCTGCTGAAATTGAGGAAAATTTGCAGCAGCTTGAACGACAACGGGCGATCGGGGGGCTGGAGTTGTTCGGTGGTACAGGAGTCGGTCACTATCGTGAAGCTGTTAGTGCTGACAAAATGCGTGATTATGACCGGATACGTTTATTTCTTGGACTACGCTACCCTCTTTTGGGAACTATGGCCGGGCAACGTGTACAAGTTCTCAAAGCAGAGGAGACAGTCTGGGATAGTAAGCAGCAGAAAAAATTTGACCACCTGACAAATTTGGAGGCTCTACGGTCTCAATACTGTCTTCTCTGGGGAACCCAGAAGAAAATAAAACTCAGTCAGGCTTTTTTGATGGATGAAGCCCAAACAAATCACATTTTACAGGAGAGATATAAACAGGGGCTACTACTTGATGCAGACCGGCAGGAATTTCTCTCCGCTTTTGCCCTTGTTCATCGAAATATTGCTAATTTGAAAGCTGCTGAGAAAAGAGCTCAATCCAACATTGACTTGCTGACAAACCGTTACGCGGGAAATTTTATTGCTCTTGATCCTGATCTTCCCCGTCCTGAGCTTGACCCTCAATTACTCCATTCCATGGTTCTTAATAACCATCCCGACATTGTGAGATTACGTGGGCTGATTGATAAACAGCTGAGGGTTCTCAACCTTGCCCGCCACTCCGATGTTCAGGCCAAAGTTAGCCTGACAGGACATACGGATACCGATTTTCCAAGTAATGATAACGGTTATGGGGTCACTCTCCAGCTTAGTATGGACGCTCCCTGGGAATTTTCCCGTGCGGCTCATGCAGAGGCGGCGAGAGAACGAGCCCATCTGCTGAAATTACAGAGAGAACTGGACCAGGTCAGCAGCCAGCTGTTGGCAAACATTGACAATGACATTGAACACTATCGCGCGACTCTAGAGAACAGGCGTTTTGCTGCCCGGCGAACCAAGGCGGCGCTCGAAAGTGTCAGAGAGCAGGTTTTACGTAGAGAGACCCTTCCCGGAGACACTTTTGAGCAGTTGCAGCATAGTCGATATATCTATTATCAGGTGGCTATGGATTATATTGATGCTGAGGTATCCCTATTGCAGGGGGCAGCACGTCTCCTTGCCAGCACAGAGAATGACTCTGCCGCCGGCAGATTGAATCCACAGATCGATACTGTGGTCGATGACCATTATCTCAAACCGCTGTGGCAGCGGCGGCTACCTGATTATCAGGAGCCCTCCTCTTCCCCGGTTGCTGGGGCACCATCTGTTGTGGATTCTACACAGAACAATTGCCTTGGGGTGTATGTCTGGAATTCCAAAAAACTTTTTGCCGATGAACACTCTTCGGCCAGTTTCTGGGAGAAGATGCGAAAAGAGGGGATACACAGAATGTTACTCTCTTTCGACCGATCACAACTTGACAGATTGAAACTTCCGCTCGGAAAAACCCAGCTGCAATCATTTATCCGCAATGCAAAAGATGCTGGAATTGATGTCGGTCTACTTCTTGGCGAACCAACATGGATTCTTCCTGAGTATCGACAAGATCTGCTGAATATTATCGGCAGCCTTCAGGATTTCGATTTTTCGTTGATACACCTGGATCTGGAACCTAACCAGCTGGCACACATGCAGATTCCTGACCGCGCACTCCTTGCTCATCTGCTGCGGACTGTACAGGCGGTCTCACGGTTGACATCACTGCCGGTTGAATTAGACTTGCATCCCCGTTATCTCAGTGAAAATTTTGATGGTTTTTGCCTTGGCTGTGGTCTGCAGAATTTGGAAAATGTTGCTGTGACACTGATGATTTATATTAATAATCCCGAAAAAGTGGCAAATAGAGCCGGAACCATCATGACCAAGTTTCCCGAGATTCCCATTTCTGTCGCCCAGTCAGTTGAGCCACAACTTGGTGATAATGGTAGTTATGCCGGGTTATCAAAGAGGCAATTATTAGAAAAGCTGAACGTGCTGAGACAACAGACTGACGACAGGATAGGATGTATTTATATCCAGTCCTGGCAAGATTATATGGACATGAATGATGAAAATTAATTTCGATGAAAATAAACAGCGCAATCCGCAGCGGGAAAGAGAAATGAAGGTCCCTTATGCACCGGCAAAACGGAAAACCGCGCGATTTCGCTGGTATCTGATTTTACTGATTGTTTCCAGTCCACTCCTCTATTTTCTGGGGAAGATGTTGTATCTGCTCTTTGTTATCAACGCTCCGGGGTATGTTACTTTGAATAAAATCCCCGTCAATGCTTCTGTTGCCGGAGTTGTTGCCAAGATTGCCGTAAAACCCGGCGAAATGGTAGAGCAAGGTGATCCCCTGATTATTCTTAATGATTTACGTCTTGATCAGCGGGAAAAGGTACTACAGGCAGAATTTCAAGCATTGAATATCCCGTCTTCAGCAGTCAGTTTTAGTGATGAAACGGTTCTGCGGGATAGAATTGATATCGCTGAAAGAATGGTGGCTTATCAGAAAAAACGGTTGCAACAATTCCGTTACCTGTTCCAGCAGGGTGCTGCGACACAGGCAGAACTTGATGAAGCAAATTCCCGCTATAATCAAGTCAGATTGACATATGGGCAAGCAGTCATTCAGTTTACCGAGTGGAAAGATAAAATAAACAGAGAGGCCTCAACACCCTCAATTCACACAAATGTTCGGAACGCGCAGATAGAGGCTGAACTTTTGACTATCCAAAAGCAGCGAGCAGCGCTCAGCTATTATTCTACAGGTAAATTCAAGGTGTTGGATATTTTTGTCCAGGAGGGAGAAGCCCTCTCTCCGGGGAGTAATATGTTGTTGCTTGGAGATTTGGAAGATACGGTCATAACCTGTTATCTTGCCCCCCGGTATATTCGTTATTCCAGGACTGGAACCAAGGCTACACTGAAGTTTTCTGATGGTAGAAAGGGTCTAGCTACTGTTATCAATGATGCTAATTTGACGCAGAGATTACCTGGAGATCTGGCATCCCCAATTGGTAACAGGGATCTCCAACTGGTTGTCCAACTCGTTCCAGATCAACCATTACCACCCAGGTACCTGATTGATGGTTTACCCGTATCCATCCGTTTTCATGGCATTAGCTCATTTTTCGACCAGAACAAGTAACCACCACATCAATGAGGCAAAGTAGAAAACTGCCCCTTGCGGTGGGAGAGTGTTGCATACCATTGGGAGGCACTCTA
>JAOZOH010000333.1 GCA_029933365.1 Desulfuromusa sp.
AAATCAGAGAGATTTTCCTGCAATATACCGATCTGGTTGAACCCCTCTCTCTGGACGAAGCCTACCTAGATGTCACCATCAATAAGCCAAATATTCAATCGGCAACCTGGGTTGCAGAAAAAATCCGTCATGAGATCTGGCAGAAAACTAACCTGACTGCCTCCGCCGGGGTTTCTTACAATAAATTCCTGGCAAAGATAGCTTCTGATGTTAAAAAACCTGATGGCTTGACCGTTGTGACTCCTGAGCAGGCAGCACAATTTATTGCAAAATTGTCGATTCGACGTTTCCATGGCGTGGGGCGGGTGACCGAAAAGAAAATGAAGAATCTGGGGATTCATACGGGTACAGATCTGATTGAACATCCTTTGGCTGAATTGAGCAAACACTTCGGCAAAGCGGGACAATATTATTTCAATATTGCCCGAGGTGTTGATTCTCGACCAGTGGTTCCAAACCGGGTACGCAAGTCGATTGGAAAGGAAACGACATTCAGCGAAGATATCGTTGATCTCGGGCAACTCATGACAGTCATTGGGGATTTATCTTTAAAAGTTGCAGTGTTGCTGGAGAGTAAACAAACCAATGGAATGACCCTGACCTTGAAAGTGAAATATGCTGATTTTCAAATTGTGACCCGCAGCATCAGCCGGGAACAGCCGATTGAAACTGCGGAAGATATATTGTCACTTGCAGAAGGGTTACTATCCAAAACCGGTGCCGGGGATAAAGCAATACGCCTGCTCGGTGTGACGATATCCAATCTGACGAGTGATGTACCGGTTGGAGGAATGTTGCAAATGGAGTTGCCTTTTCCGGATCAAGATAGGTGCTAACGGAGGTGTGTATTGTCGATCTTGCCGAGTATTTTTATTTCAGAGCCATCCACCAGGCTACTAAAATCAAAGTAGTCGAGGAAATTGTCAGGACCCTGTTGAGTTGCTTCGACGGACTTTCAATTCCCTGCATGAAATAGTTTTCAACTAGCCCCAATCCTATCCCTGATATAAAGCCAAACAGATGTGCACCGATGTCAGTATTTTCTCCGCTGGCTCCAAGTAGTGCTAATAATCCAAGTGCTGCTGCAATTGGCAGCGGCCAGCGTTGACGTAGATTGCTGCGATAATGGAGCATGTTAATTGTGGCAAGCAGTCCGACAGCACCAAAAACTGCGGTTGATGAGCCGATAGATTGGTGGTTTGGAGATTGAACCAAAGCGTTAAGTAGATTGCCGAGTGCTCCGGCACAAAGAACCAGGAACCAGGCGCGCCCTGATCCAAGTAATCGGCAGAGGCGCACCATGAAGATCCCACCAAGGGCTATATTGCTGATCAGATGGAGAACTCCAGAATGCAAAGTTAGTGCTGTTATCAGTCGCCACCACTCCCCCTGAAGAATCTTCTCAGCATGAGCGTTGCCAAGTTCCACCCAGTTGACCGGGTGCTGTCCAAACAGGTTGATTTGCTGCTGGGTAATATTGTGAAAAATAGCTAGAAGAATGAAAATCCAGATGGTTGATGCGGTATTTTCATGCAGTTTCCGCTCGGCCGGAGGGGGAGGGGGCCAGTTGCGGTTTTCTGTTTCATAGAGAATCAATTCCTGACAGGCAATTTGATATTGATCTGTG
>JAOZOH010000334.1 GCA_029933365.1 Desulfuromusa sp.
GACTGGAATGGACGGCCCACTAAAGAACTTCATTCTATGATTGGTCTGATGATCCTCCAACAGATGCATGACTTTACTGACGAAGAAGCTGTCGATCAATTTCGTTTCAATGTTAAATGGCACTATGCTTTAGATATAACCGACCAGAGTGACAATGCTTCTTATGTGAGCAACAAAACTCTCTGGACTATGAGAGACAAGCTTATCACCGAAAAGGCCTACAATGATATCTTTGATATCACACTGAAGCGACTGGCCGAGATATTTAAGGTGGATTTCAATAAGCAGCGTATGGATTCGGTCCATATCCAATCCAACATGCGCCACCTCGGCAGAATCGGTCTTTTCGTTAAGACGATCAAAAACTTTCTCAAAAATTTAAAGCGGCAACAGCGAGTCCTATTTGATAAGTTGAGCGACGAAATAGTATTGCGCTATTTGGGCAAAAACACAGAATCACTTTTCGCTTCCGTCAAACCCTCTGATTCTAGTCGCACTCTCAACCAAATGGCAACCGACATCCACATGTTTATCGATAGATTTTCCTCAATTGAAGCCGTTGAAAATATGAGCAGCTTCAAGCATATTGTCAGATTATTTAAAGAGCAGTGCCTTGTCGAGGAGATTGATGAAAACAATTCTGAATATAAGGCTGTCGCTAAACCAAATAAAGATGTTCCTTCTGATTCCCTTCAAAATCCTTCCGACCCTGACGCCGGTTACAGCGGTCATAAGGGACAAGGATATCAGGCACAGGTTGTCGAAAATTACGCTGGTTCCAAACCCGAAGATTCAGATGGAGAAAAAAGCTCAAACTTATCTCTTCTCACTTTTGTTGAGGTTGAATCAGCGGACAAACATGATGCCAACGCCTTACTCCCCGCAATTGAAGACCTGAAAGTAAAAAACGTTAAGCCGGAGGAAATCCTTGCTGATTCCCTGTATGGCAGTACATCAAATTGTGATGAAGCGCTAGAGAATCACGATGTGGAAATCGTGGCTCCTCTTATGCCGGGCAATCAAAAATTCTTCCGCCTTTCTGAGTTTGAGTTTGATGAAAATGGTTGTGTGACCATATGTCCTTGCGGAAACAGGCCGCAATCAGCCAAAAAGACAAAAGAGGGGTTTAGCGTTGCATTCCCATTAGAAACTTGCCTTAATTGTGAGAAATTAGATTCGTGCCCCGTTAAAAAAGGCAGTAAAGCCTGCTATTATCGCTATGCAGACAATGATGTTGAACTCGCGAAACGTAAACGCTACGAAGAAAGTTCTGATTTCAAAGATCGATATCGCTACCGAGCTGGGGTAGAAGCAACCATGTCTGAATTTGACCGACGAACCGGAGTAAAGCACCTTCGAGTCCGAGGAATGAAAGCCGTCTGCTTTGCGGTGGTCATGAAAGCCATAGGCCTCAACATTTTCAGGGCAGCCAGGCACAAAAACATGCAGTTAGTCTAGAAAACAACGTGTTTGGCTTGAAAATGCTCCGAATGGGCCTGTTTTACGTTTCAAAAATCGATTTTTTCGTCAAAATTGATTTTCATTAGTCGTCACAAGAAAATTACTGATAATTTGGGTTCTGGCGACCATGGTTTGTATTTTCACTTTTTACGAGTGCATC
>JAOZOH010000151.1 GCA_029933365.1 Desulfuromusa sp.
CCCAGTACTGCTGGGATCAACGAGGTTCTTCTTTTTTTGGCTGGTGAATCTGGGTTGTTCAACACGTTCAGTAGCCCCCTATATTCCGTTTTCAAATATCCTATCAAATTGGGTTCGCATATATCCATAGGAATTTTGAGTGTGAGCAAATCTGACAATGTCTGTCGAATCAAGTTAGAACTACGGCAGATCAACATTTCCCCACCGGAGCAAGATAAACCGTAAATTCATCTGTTCCATCAACTTCCAATAACTGATCCATCAATTCCTGGTTGTAAGCAGCAATAGCACAGGTCCCACAGCCAATCGCTTCACAGGCCAGATAGAGATTCTGACAGACGTGGCCAACATCCATCAGAATCACCCGGTGTGCAGCAGTGGTGTAGCGCCATTCGGTGCGGTAAGGAATGGCTGCCCAGGCAAAAGTGACCGGAGCTGCGGCAGGAAAGGTCTGCCCCAAGGTTGCCGGCGGCAGTTTTTCCTGTAGATCCTCGTCCTTTCTTTCCAAAACCAATGCATGCTCAAGCGGCAGATAGCGGTAAATCCCGGTATCCAGACCTTCCACGTTGGATATCAGCAGGTAAGTTTCAAACGGATGGCGGCAACCAGCGGATGGAACTGTGCGTAGGGCAGTTCCCGGGGCCAGTTCCTGTTTGATTCCTTGGGTTGACCAGAGGAGAAAAGCCAGTTCGGCTAAGGTTAGAGGGGACGATTTGAAACGGCGGTGGCTTTTGCGGTTGCTGATCGCATCAAGCAGATCGGTGCCACGAAAGGAAGTCCACTCTTCCAGATCCGGAAGCTCAATCAACTTCTGCTCAGGGCGGGCTGTTTTTTGCACTGGGGGAGGTTCAATCCCCTGATGCTGATCGGTAAAACGGGAGTTGATGGTCTGCCGTAACGAATCTTTCAGAAAAACTCGGTGTTCAGCAATTTTATCTTTATCCATAAGAGTTCCTTTCTGGTCGATATTCGCAGTATACTTGGAAAGTGAATCTGACACAAAAGTACCGAGAATATTTATTCACCAGATCAATAAAGTCAAATGTATCGATGTCAAGTGACAAAGTTAAGTTGTTTGGATGAAATGCTATCTTTTAAAGCTTATTCTGTTATAAGAATATTGATCAATATCCTGGATATTTACCATGATGATGGATTTGTGGAAGAGCCTTGTTCCGCAAATGATTTTTGCAACGGAGCCAGAGTTAAATTCTGTGCCCAAGAAAGTGTAGGGAAGAATATGACATCCAAAACCATTCGCATTATCGGGGTTCCCATCGACCTGGGACAAAATCAGCGTGGGGTTGATATGGGGCCGAGCGCTATTCGCTATGCTGGTCTCTCCACGCGACTCAAGTCTTTGGGGTATCAACTTCACGATGCCGGGAACCTGTATGTTCCTGTCCGGGATTTCCTAACAGAAAAGTCGGACGATTTTCTGGAAGCAATCCAACAGGTTTGTCAGGCCGTTTATGACGCCGCCGCACAAGCAGTGAAAGATGGTGAAATCCCGTTATTTCTCGGTGGAGATCATTCTCTGGCGATTGGGACCATTGGTGGAGTGAGCAGCCGTGAACCGGTCGGGGTGATCTGGATTGATGCTCATGGTGATGCCAATTCTCCTGAAACGTCACCATCGGGGAATATCCATGGTATGCCGGTTGCTACACTGCTGGGTAGGGGCTTTCCTGAGCTGGTGAATATTGGTCGGCCCGGAGCTAAACTACAAGGGAAGGATCTGGTGCTGATTGGTATTCGTGATCTGGACAGCGCTGAGCGAGACTGGCTGAAACAGAGTGGTGCCAAAATTTACACGATGCGTGATCTTGACGAACGGGGGATGGGAGCGGTCACTCGCGAAGCATTGGAACATCTCAATGGCCACAGCCGATTGCATATCAGTCTGGATATGGATGCTCTTGATCCCGATACTGCTCCAGGGGTTGGAACCCAATCTCCCGGGGGGTTGAGTTGTCGCGAGGCACAGTTGTTGATGGAAATTATTGCTGATACGGGGAAGCTGGCCTCAGCGGATATTGTTGAAATCAACCCGATTCTTGATCACGAAAATCGTACGGCAAAGATGGCTGTGGAACTGGCGGCATCGCTGTTTGGGAAAAGTATCTTATAAGCCGTAAAAATATAGCCACCAAGGCACAAAGACACCAAGAAAAATATAAAACAAATTGTTTTTAAGGTTGAAAACCAAAACCCTTATGTTTGAATCCAGATCATATTGTTTGGTTTTGAAATCGTGAGGAAGTTTTTTACTTTCTTTGTATTTTGGTGGCGAAACTAGCTTTCTAGTTTTAACCCAACGGCAGTTCAGTTTTTTTTAGGACCGTTTTTAAAGCAAATGAGGATTGAACGCGCAGAACTCCAGGGATACCGGTTAAGCGGTTGTGGATCCGCATGTAATCTTCGTTGTTGCGGACAATTACCCGCAGTAGAAAATCACTGTCGCCTGACATCAGATAGCATTCCATCACCTCTTTGACCTGACCGATTTCTTTCTCGAAATGTTGCAGTTTGTCCTGCTGTTGCCCTTCCAGTGTTACTCGGACAAAAACATTGCCCGGTTTGCCGATCGCGGCTTGATCGATCAGCATCACATATTTATCTATAATGCCGTTCTGTTCAAGTAGCCTAACCCGGCGTAAGCAGGCAGACTCAGAGAGTTTGACCTTGTCTGCCAGCTGGACATAGGTGAGACGACCGTCTTTTTGCAAGGCAGATAGGATTCTTTGATCAATTGCATCTATCTGATTTTTTCGTGGAATCCGTGACATTTTTAAATAATAGCAATGGAATCCAGTAAATAACAGTATTTTATTTTTTCATTTGCAGGAAAATAAACCTTTTGTGGTGGTAATATTAAAATCAATATTGAAGCACACGTAAAAATGAATCAGATGGTTCATCAAACACTGACAGGGAGGCAAACCGATGTTGATTGCAATACCTAAAGAAATTCTACCTGAAGAAAAACGGGTAGCAGCTAATCCCGAGATGGTCAAAAAATATATCGACTTGGGATTTACTGTCACAGTAGAGGCTGGAGCTGGCGAAGGTGTCTTCATTTCTGATGATGATTACAAAAATGCCGGGGCAACAATTAATGCTGATGTAGAAAAAATGTGTGCCGAAGCAGATGTTGTCCTGAAGGTCAAACAGCCAATCTTCAATGAGCAAAAGAACAAGCACGAAGTGGACATGTTTCGTAATGACAGCATTCTGATTACCTTTCTCCACCCGGCAGCGCCTGGAAGTCATGAGATGATCAGGAGTCTGCAGAAAAAGAATATTACTGCACTAACTATGGACAGCATCCCGAGAATTTCACGCGCCCAGAGAATGGATGCCTTGTCTTCGATGAGTGCTGTCACCGGATATAAATCAGTGATCATGGCGGCCAATCATCTGCCGAAATTTATTCCGATGATCGGTACGGCAATTGGAACAATCAAACCCGCCAATTTTTTGATTATCGGTATTGGTGTTGTCGGTCTACAGGCTATCGCCACAGCCAAGCGGCTAGGCGGCGTAGTGAAAACCCTGGATATCCGGAAAGCCGCTTCCGTTGAAGGTGATAGCCTTGGTGGCAAAGTCATCGATTTTGATATTCCTCAGGAATTAGCAACAGGTAGTGGCGGTTATGCAAAGTCACTGGATAGCGACTGGCTCGAAAAAGAGCGCTCTCTTATTGCCAGTCACCTGAAAGATATTGACGTGGTCATTCTCAGTGCGCTGGTACCGGGTGAAGTTGCCCCCGTCCTCATCACCGAGGAAATGGTCGCAGCTATGAAGCCTGGTTCGGTTATTATCGATGTCTCTGTTGATCAGGGTGGTAACTGTGGCATGACAGAGCCTGGAAGTTTTGTTCAGAAACACGGTGTCGATATTTGTGGCATACAGAATATTCCCGGCAGCGTGGCGGTTCATTCCAGTTGGTTGTATGCCAATAATATGTACTATTATGTGGATAATCTCTTTAAGAAGGGAATCGGTGAACTTGATCTTGACGATGAAATTGTCAAGAATTCTCTGGTCACCTATCAGTCGAAAATTGTACATGAAGGCACCCTCAAAGCGATGAGGTAAGTTTTGTTCACAATAAAATGATTTCCTGCACAGTGATTGTGAAAACAACGCCGATAATTACTCGTCAGGGTCATCATGACCCTGACGGCATTCAGCGAAGTTTCTGTACTGATAATTTAATCTGGAGGCATATCTATGTCTAATCTGCTTTTGATGGTCGTTGTTTTTCTCGGTGTCTTTGTTATTGGTTATCTATTAATTTCGCGGGTTCCGCCTCTGTTGCACACTCCCCTAATGTCTATGACCAATGCGATCTCCGCTATCACCATACTGGCGGCGCTCCTCCTGTTCTCTGTTCCGACGACACCGGTGGAAAAAATTCTGGGTTCCATCGCTATCATGACTGCAACCTTTAACGTGGTCGGTGGTTTTGTTATCTCTGATAGAATGCTGAAACTTTTCAAAGAAAAGTAGCAGATACCTTGAGTTCTCAACAAAGGAACCCCCTGATATGACGCTGTTTATTGACTTTACCATCATCGCTATTCTCTTAGTCGGATTCTGGCAGTTTCGTGAGCCTCTCGGGGCGAAACATGGAAATCTGACCGCTGCCTTTGCGCTGCTGCTGGCCTTCCTCTTGGTACTGTATCGCAATGGTATTGTTGATGTCGGCACTGTTGTCATATCATTGCTGGTGGGAGCAATTGCCGGTTTTGCTCTGGCTCGGGTCGTTAATATGATCCAGGTTCCGGCCATGGTTGCTTTTCAACACGGTGCCGGTGGTGTCGCTGCATTTCTGGTCTCACTGGTAGAACTGACCCGGACAGCTCATGAACTGAGTCTGGTGAGTGAAATCTCCGGTGTTCTTGGGCTTGCAATCGGATCCTTTACCTTCAGCGGCAGCATGATTGCTAGTGCCAAACTTGCCAACAAGATGCGGCAGCCTCCTCAGATACTGGCTAATCATAATCGTTTTGTTCTCGCAAACATAGCTGCCCTGGTTGTCGTTGGGGCACTCTCTCTTATTGTTCCGGCCAGTATTGCTCTGTACCTGTTTATTCTTGAGATTCTTCTTGGTATCTGCTTCGGCATCCTCTTGGCAATTCGTATTGGTGGGGCGGATATGCCCGTGTTGATTTCATCCCTAAACGCAACCGCTGGTCTGGCCGCCTCCTTGTGTGGCATGGTCATTGAGAATCAATTGCTGATTGCTTTTGGCGCAACCGTGGCTGCATCCGGATCAATCCTTACCTATGTCATGTGTAATGCAATGAACCGCAATATCGTCAAGGTGATCTTTCCGGACTACAAGCCAAAGAAGGATGTTCCGACAATAATGCCGCAGGTGGCAACGACCACCCCTGATTCCTCGGATGATATGGCCGGAGCGGTTGTGGCCATGCGGGAGGCAGAAAAAGTTATCATCGTTCCCGGTTACGGTATGGCTCTGGCGAAAGCACAGGAAGAAGTGGCTGCTCTTGCCGATGAGTTGACCACCATGGGCAAGGAGGTCAAGTATGCTATTCATCCGGTTGCTGGTAGAATGCCCGGGCATATGAATGTGCTGCTGGCCGAGGTCGGTATCGACTATGACATGCTGGTCGAGATGGATGATATCAACCCTGATTTCCATGCCACCGATCTCGTCATCATTGTCGGTGCCTGCGATGTTGTGAACCCGGCAGCTATGGCTAGTGAAGGAACTCCTATCTCAGGAATGCCTATTCTTATGGTTCATGAGGCTAAACAGGTGGTTTGCTGCAATTTTGACCGAAAACCCGGCTATTCTGGCGTTGACAACCCACTATACACACAGGAAAATACTATCCTTCTCGAGGGTGATGCCAAAAAAACGCTCCAGTTACTTCTCCAAGCTTTGGATTCAGAAGTATCTATGCAGGAGCCCTCTAGCATTGCAATTACTTCTGACGGTACCACGGAGGCAGTGGACGCTTTAACTGCAGCAAAAAGCGTGGTGATTATCCCCGGTTATGGTATGGCTCTGGCCAAGGCTCAGTTTAAGCTGGTGGAGTTGGCTGAGCGGCTAGAACAAAGAGGGGCGAATGTTAAATACGCAATCCACCCGGTTGCTGGTAGAATGCCAGGCCATATGAACGTCCTGCTGGCTGAGGCGAATGTTGAATATGAAAATCTACTTGAGATGGACGAGGTTAATCCGCTGTTTGGTGAAACGGACGTCGCCATAGTTGTGGGTGCTTGCGACGTTGTGAATCCAGCAGCCATGGAAAGTGAAGGAACTCCCATTTCAGGAATGCCTATTTTGCTGGCTCAGGATGCCAAACACATCATTGTCTG
>JAOZOH010000335.1 GCA_029933365.1 Desulfuromusa sp.
AGATTACATCGGTAGCATAGCTGAATTTGCAGGTAAGGACGAATTCACCCTGCTAATATTGTCATGTCACGTTGACATTTTATATTTTCTATAAATTCTTCATGGAATTCTTTATCTACGTCAGCAGGTTTTAAATTTTCTGCCTCTTTGATCCAACCCCGGAAATTCTTAATTAGCTCAGACGCATCTCTAGCTGCGGCATCGCAAATTGGTCCAAAACCGCCAGTAATTACAGCAGAAGTACAATCCATAGTGGTCTTTTCTAGATCTTCTCTGTCAAATTCAATTTGACTTAGGATAGCCTCCGCCTGTTCGCCATAAACAGCCGCCTTTGATTTAAGCTCATCTGCCTTTGCTTGGCTGCTAGACAGGATCAAAAAAATGAAGAAAATTACAATGCCAAAATGATACAAAATTTCAGAAAATAAATTTGTTGATGATTCCCAAGAATTTTTGCTAAATGATATCATTTTTTCACTCCTCAATGAATTAGAAACTAGGAAATTAGGGACACTCCCCATTTTAGTTAATTGCCATGTAGCCGCCTTCGGATATTCCGGGGATATGATACCTATTTCTGGTCGTTTATTGAATCCTTGGACAAAACCTTAAGACATATCACCTAATTTGACAACTTTATCCAAGACTATTTCGGTAGATTGAATCAGGTCAATAACAAGTCGTTCACTGACTTCGAATATACCATCATACTCTCCCTTGTTACGGCGGTCGTGACATAAGGGAAACTAGGGACACTGCCTATATTTCTTGTTGTTACCTGGCCAACAGCTTAACAATGGCCTTTTTCACCTCAGGTAGATCCAGTTGTGCTGTCACCCAGACAGCTTCGAGTGTATGGCGCAAGTAGACAGTGTCATCTCTCTTTGTCATTGATAAACAACCTTGAGTTCATCCTTGATCCTGTCAATTAGATGGGGACTGATGGCACCTTTGGTGAGAAGGTCAACCCTGATCCCAAGAGCTTCGGATAATTCCCGTTCGATACTCACAAGGTTCAGTAAACTCTTCGCATTGTGGAAATCAACCAGCACGTCAAGATCACTGTCATAGCGTTCTTCACCTCGTACGCGGGAACCGAAGATACCGATGCTGCTTGCTTCATGTTTTTTTAGAATGGTAACTAATATTTGTTTAACATGCGGAGTTATCATAGTAACCTCCATTTTCAATTCCGGCTATATTACCCCAGAACAAAGACAGGGTGAATTCGGGTAGTGTAACTTCTTTTCTGTAATTTCGATTCTACCCTGATTTTTTAGAAATTTGTGGTGGAAGTGGCGGGCCATTTTTGTTCTTCTTGTTGGTGAAGACCAATCCACTAACAGAGAGGAAAAAATCATGACCCACCACGCAGACGATACTACGCTTGAATCAGTAATGGAAACATTGATTGCAAATGGAATGGACGGCCTTGGAGAGGCTTTTAGTATTTTGTATAATACCGCCATGGAAGTTGAGCGCTCCAGATTTCTTGGGGCTAGCCATTACGAACGCAGTGAACAACGAATTGGCCAAAGTAACGGGTTTAAAAATAGGTAGTGTAACTTCTTTTCTGTAATTTCGATTCTACCCTGATTTTTTAGAAAT
>JAOZOH010000048.1 GCA_029933365.1 Desulfuromusa sp.
AATATTTGTCATATTGTGACAAATATCATCCCAAAGTAATTCCATAGTTTTGAGTTTTTCAGCCGCCGTCATTTCTTGTATGTCAATGTTCATCGAGAGCTCCAATTGTGCGATTGTGAATGAATATTCTCGGTACTCGTTGAGCATGATAGCATAAAGCTTGAAAGTTGAACAGCAGACTGCAGATGTGAAGAATCTCGGGGGGGGGGGTGGATCAGGTGTTTACTTTTATTGCATATCGCTGGAAATGAATAGCTATGTGGACACCGTCCAATCGGTAATAGAATAGTCAAAGGCTCTATTTGACAGGATGAAAATCTGATAAGTTCGGATAAATCAAAACCTTTTCAATGTCTTTATTCGTTTAGAGACCAAACACTTCTGTTACGCAGCGGTCGATTTGAGCCATCAGGGGGAGGGGGCATTGCAATAAGGGGCCGTTAACGAGTCTTTTGTTGTCGATTGCACGTATCTGGTCGACAAGCAGGTCAGAGTCTTTTTCCAGTTGTTCTTCGGCCGGTATGCGGAACCGAAGTGGTTCGGCATCATCGACAAGCTTTGTTGTTAGGGGAATGATCAGGGTCGACGGATGCGACACGTCAAGGAGATCTTGGCATTGAATAATCAGGACAGGGCGGATTTTACCGGGTTCGGTGCCCTTGCCGGGGTTGAGATTCGCTAGCCATATTTCTCCGCGTTTATACATCCGGTGCATCCTCGACTGCATCAAACTCGGCATTAATACGCATGCTCTCTTCACGAACCCGTCTGGATGCTTCCATAATCCGTTTTCTCCGTAGTTCCCTGTCGACCTGCTTATTCATGGCAATCACAGCTTGACGTACATACTCGGCTCTGGGTATGTGCAGACTTCGAGAGCGCTTATTTAATTCCTCCAGAACCTCATCCTGAATCCGTATCGATATTGTTGCCATATTCAGCCTCCATTTTCGTAACTACTTTTGATTGTATAAAATGAGATACGTTTTGACAAGAATCAATAGGAAAATGATTTGTGCAAAGATGTCAGACGATGCGTTTAAAACATTTTGATAAATTCCCACGTGAAAGAAAAGATTTTACTTTTATAATTTACAACACAATGTTAGTATTTGTATGCGTTCATTTTGGACGTCCTGTGGAGGGGGCCTATCTGGTAAACCGTTCCAATAATTACACAACGCCCATTGTGGGCAATATTATTGATAGGGGGGAAATGTATGAAAAATTTGAAAAAAGCGTTAGTTTATTCTCTGCTGATTCTGGCTTTTGGTTTCGTTTATCAACCTGCTTTTGCTGCAGCTAAAGTCAATCTTAATACTGCAACGGTTGAGCAGTTGGTAGAGCTAAAAGGAATCGGAGAAAAAACGGCGGGGAAAATTATAGAATATAGAAAAAACAAGAAGTTCTCATCGGTTGATGAGTTGGTCAATGTTAAAGGGATTGGTGACAAAACTATGGAAAAAATTCGTGGACAACTTACTGTTGACGTGAAAAAAACAAAGAAATAGTCACTATCCGGGTTGTTTTCACAGGTGAAATGGCAGGAGAGGGGAAGAACCCTTTTTCTGCCATTTTTTAATTTACGTAGGTTGATGGAAGGATAATCCATGTTTTCCATATTTATCCTTTGGATGAATATTATTCTATGTTCCGTTGCGGGAATTATTCTGCTCTTGCGGCGCTCGTACCCGATTTCTATCTTATTTTTTGTTTCAGCATTGTTTTCCCTTTCCGGTCTGACTTTTGTTGACCTGCAGACACTCCAACATCCTGAGCAATTATTTCTGTGGCGAAAATATGGGTTGTTTTTTGAAGCCATTGTTGCTTTCTGCTGTTATTTTTATACAAAAACTGCTTTTCGAGAGAATTCTGAAATTTATAAAGGTCGTGGTTTCTGGATATCCATTGTTGTTGCTCTCTCTTTGTTGATTTTTATTGTTTACAGTCCAATTGAAAATCTGCTTTTTTCCCCCGACTTTGCTGAAGAACATATCATTTTTCTGACTAAATCAGGATTTATTGTCTATCTGATACTTATGGTTTTTTTGGTGTTTGGCATGGTGCAGCTAGAGAGAACTCTGGCGGGGTTACATCAGCTACAACGTTGGAATATCAAGTTGCTTGTTGTTGGCAGTGGGTTGTTGCTGGCATCTTTTGCCCTCTACTTCAGCCATAGTTTATTGTATCGTTCGATTAATTTGAATTTTTTGGGGGTTCGATCAGCTGCAGTATTCATTGCGGTTTCAATATTTTGTTACGCGTTTTTATTCCACAAAAGTGACGCCAAGTTGTCTCTGTCTCGTGGTATTGCCCACCGTTCCTTCGTATTATTAATTGTCGGCGGTTATCTGATTTTATTGGGTGTGGTTGGTGAAGGACTCCGTTACCTGAATATTTCGAGTGCAAAACCGATATTATATATCCTGTTGCTGGTGAGCAGTGTTGCACTTGTTGTTTTTTTTCTCTCGGAGAAGTTGCGGCGCAAGCTCAAGGTTGTCCTGCACAAGAATTTTTACCAGAGCAAATATGATTATCAGGAACAATGGCAGAATTTTGCGAATCGGGTTGGTGCAGGAACTTCACTCCCCGAGATACAAACCACGATCCTTGACCTGTTCTGTGAGCCTTTGGCTTGCAAGGGGGGCGCTTTATATCTCTACGATTTTGAATCAAGTAGTTATGCTTTTAGTGCATCCTTTAGCTTCAGACGTGATTGGCGTCCCTTTTCTGAGACTGATCCCCTAATCGTAAAACTCCGTCAGCGCCAGCAGAGAGATTGGATCATCAATCTCAAAGAGGATCATCCTGAATTGAGCGACTCTTTAATTGAGTCTTTTAGTGAGATCGGGGCGTTCCTGATTGTGCCACTTTTTTTCGATGAGGAACTGGCTGGATTTATTATTCTTGGTGAGCAGATTAATCCAAATGAAGAATTAACTTACGAAGATTACGATCTTTTGCGGATGTTGGCTCGGCAGGCGATTGCGACGGTGCAGGGGCTGCGCCTTTCTGAGCAGTTATCAACGGCTAGAGAGTTGGCGGCAATTGGCAAGGTTTCAACTTTTGTTCTACATGACTTGAAGAATCAGGTCTCGGGTTTGTCGTTGATGCTTGATAATGCCCGAGATTATATTGCGGATGCCGAATTTCAACAGGATATGCTGGAAACGGTCGGAAATACAGTTGACAATATGAAAGGCTTGATTGCACGCTTAAAAAGTATTAAAGAAAAACCGGAACTTGTTATTGCTTCGATTCCGTTACGTACAATTATTGAGGATGCTGTTGAGACGGCTGGATCCAATATCGAAGTGGTTGGTAAATCAATACAGGTTGCTGTAGATGAGGAAGAAATCTACAAGGTGATATTAAATTTACTGGTCAACGCTGCTGAAGCAACGGGTGACGGTGAACCGGTACGGCTAAAATATGGTCGACGAAATGATGCGGCTTTTATCGAGGTCAGTGATTCGGGGTGTGGGATGAGTGCTGATTTTATTGAACATAAATTATTTAAACCGTTTGAAACCACCAAGAAGCATGGTTTTGGTATTGGTCTTTATCAATGCAAACTGATTGTCGAATCGCATGGCGGAAAAATTGGAGTTGCAAGTTCGGCAGGGCAGGGGACAACATTTACCCTGTTGCTGCCATTGCTCTCTGGCTCCAGAATAACAGGATAGTTGATATATCTACCAATTCAAACTAGCTGACGGGGATGAACTTGGAAAAATTACTGATTGTTGATGATAGCAAGGAAATCAGAAAACAGCTCAAGTGGGGCTTGGGGAAGGAATTCCGTATTCTGATGGCGGAGTCGGTTGATGAGGCCCTTAAGCTTTTTGAGCAACATTCTCCCAAGGTTGTCACTCTTGACTTGGGTTTACCCCCCGATATAGATGGAGCCTCTGAGGGACTACGATGCTTGCAGCAGATGTTGCAGAAACAACCGACCAGTAAGATTATTGTCCTGTCAGGCAACGAGGATCATGTTAATGCTTTAGCCGCGGTCGATATGGGGGCTTATGATTATTATCACAAGCCCATTAACTTGGATGAGTTGAAAATTATCCTCTCCCGTGCTTTTCATGTTGCTGGACTTGAAGAGGAGAATCGCCGTCTGCAGGTTTCTGCCGGTCAGGATAAGGAGCATGGTTATAGTGGCATTTTTGGCCAATGTCCACAGATGCAACAGGTGTTTGCCATGATCAAGAAGGTTGCATCCATCGACGTGCCAATCCTGATCCTTGGAGAAAGTGGAACCGGTAAGGAGGTTGTTGCTCGGGCTATTCATAATCGCGGAATTAGGAAAGATGGTAATGTTATCGCAATTAACTGCGGCGCTATTCCTGAAAGTTTACTTGAAAGTGAATTGTTTGGACATGAAAAAGGTGCCTTTACCGGTGCTCAGAATCGGGTGCAGGGGAAGGTTGAATATGCGGAAGGAGGAACCCTGTTTCTTGATGAGATTGGGGAAATGGCGCCACTGTTGCAGGTGAAGTTGCTCCGTTTTCTTCAGGAAAAGGTCATTCAGCGAGTTGGTGGTCGTGAGGATATCTCTGTTGATACCCGAATTGTTGCAGCCACCAATGTCGATATTCAGGATTCGATAGCCAATGGAAAGTTTCGCGAAGATCTATATTACCGCATTGGAGTGATTACCATAGAATTACCACCCCTGCGTGAACGGGGTGATGATATTGAACTTCTGGCGAATATTTTTCTGCGCCGCTTTGGTCAGGAATTTGGACAGAAAGTTAGAGGTTATAGTTCAACGGCACTGAGCTGGTTAAGAACTTACGAGTGGCCCGGAAATGTGCGTGAGCTAGAAAATAAAATCAAACGGGCTGTGGTTATGGCAGAAAGTCCGATTATAGAAGCGTGTGACCTTGGTTTCGAGGAAAAACAAGAGCTTGTCGAATCCGATAACTCCCATGGTGATGACACCCTTCGGGGAGTGCCAAACATGGCTAAGGAACTCAACTTTACCGGGATGACACTCAAAGATGCTCGCCAACAAGTAGAGAAAAATTTAATCCAGCAGGCAATGGAGAGATCGCAGGGGAATATTCTTAAGGCGGCAGAAGAGTTGGACGTAAGTAGACCAACTTTTTACGATCTACTTAAAAAGCATGGTTTGCACCAATCCTGATGGCATAAAAAACCGACCTACTGCTAGCACAGTAGGTCGGTTTTTTTGCTTAGCCATTTTACGATTTGTATGAACTGAATCAATTCTAAAAAATTATTCCGTGGTAAACCGCACAACTTCACTCTCGTAAGTCAGGTTTGGGTCTTGTGTGTCGGTGGCGACGACTTTCCAGTAGTAGGTTGTTGCTGGTTCCAGGTTATAAGCTTGATGATAATCACTGCTCCCTTTATCTACCGAATAGAGCACCGATTCTGTCGGTGGCTCAGAGCTTGCTGCGGTATGGCTACTTGATGAGTCCCCACCTCCTCCACCGCCTCCACAGGCAGTTAAAATTCCCCCGAGGAACACAATAAGCAGGAAGCTGACCGTTTGCGGTAAGAGCTTTGTCCGTGGCAATAGTTTGTAGCTCAAAACAATAAGGATAAGTGTGGCCAGGACGATGCTGGCAGCTGGTGGAATACTATTATCTCCAGAGACTGGAGGCGCTGTTATTATTGAACCGGCAGCTGACACTTCACTTTGAACTGTGCCATAGTAGAGAGTATAGGTCACATCATAACCAGATGGGGCGGTTTCCCAGCGAAAGGTGGCTGGGATGGGTTCACCGGCGGCACCGTTTGCAGGAGCCAGCAGGGCAGGAATCCAGCTATTGCTAACGATGTTGGAATAAGAACTTTCATTCCCATCATTATCATAAGCGGTGACAGCAAAGTAATAAGGAACTCCGTCAGTTAAGCCAGTGAGTAGAATTGTCAGGTCACCAATCTCAGTAGCATGAACATCTACCGGAGATAGCCCCTGATCAGCCTCAGTTCCGTCAAAGGGAGGATGTAGGTCTCCCTGTTTATAGTAAACATTGTATCCCTCAACTCCCGCAGTTGGGCTGGGATCCCAGGAAAGAGTGACATCTTGACAAAATGCACTACTTATTGGATTGACAAAAATTAGAAAACTTATTATAAGTACTTGAAATAACTTCATTAATATGTCCTTTGTAGTCCTTTTCATTTATAGATCGCAGAAGAAGATTGCATATTATAACAAAACTGAGTCAGGGAAAATAGTTTTTTAATCTTAAGGTTATGCTAGGTGGATATTGCTTCTTCAACAATTATTAAACAATGCCCTTTGTTTTATGGTGTAACGGCGACAGATCTGCGTCTGTTGTTGTCAATCATTCGAATCCGTAAATTTAATAAGGGTGAAATTTTATTTGAGGAGGGCGGCGCTGCAGAAGGTTTTTATATCGTCTCCTCTGGTAAAGTGAAGGTTTACAAATTATCCCCGGATGGCAGGGAGCGGATTCTACATGTAGTTCAACCTGGCAACAGTTTTGCTGAGGCCGCAATTTTTGATGATGGGCGGTATCCTGCCTTTGCAGAAACACTTAACCACTCAACCCTGTTGTTTTTTCCGAAACAAGAATTTCTAGAGTTATTACACCAGCATTCGCAACTGGCAATAAACATGATCGCCGGTTTATCCCGATTTCTGCGCCAGTTTACAGTGCAGATTGAAGATCTTACTTTTCGTGATGTCCCAGCTCGTTTAGCGCGTTATTTACTTAGCTTTTTTGACACGACGCCAATCTCAATTTTACTGCCGGTATCTAAGACGCAACTCGCTTCCAATCTCGGTACGACCAGTGAAACCCTGTCGAGAACCTTTCGTAAGCTTTCTGATGATGAAATTATCCACGTGCAAGGCAAAAATATTGAAATTTTAGATGCAGAACGTTTGTCTGAATTGGCTGAGAGTTATAAGGAAACCTGAAATTTTGGCACTTTTTACCTCTGTTGATTGCTTGGGCCGCCTCGCTCCAGAGTGAAGAATTCTTCCTGGTTTATAAAGATTATCAGATTCATGGTTCTTATTCAGTGCGGCGTAAAAAAAACGAGAGATTTATGTGTCTCGCCGGTAGGTTTTTATCATAAAAGGTGTTTGGATCTCCTTTTGTATCATCGCTTTCTTGTCCTTATCGTTGAGCAAATTCCTTGTATAACTATTTTTTCTTGAGGATCATTAGCATTTCTGCTAGTTTGATCTAATAAGTTTCTTATTATTATAATCATGGTATCTCTATGGGCGAATATTTAGATTTGTTTTTAGAGTGACCGTAGCGAGTGAAGGAGCCAGGCAATGCGTATACTTGTTGTAGAAGATGAAAAAAAAGTTTCAACTTTTATACAACGGGGGCTCGAGGAAGAAGGTTTTTCTGTCGATGTAGCTTTTGATGGTGAATCAGGGGTAAAAAAAGCAGAGTCAGAAGTTTTTGATTTGATTCTGATGGATGTCATGTTGCCTAAAATGGACGGTCTGGCAGCAATTAAATATCTGCGCGAGAAAGAGATACAGACGCCTGTTCTTTGCCTGACCGCCAGAGATTCGGTTGACGACAAGGTGACTGGTCTTGATATCGGTGCTGATGATTATCTGGCCAAGCCGTTTGCTTTTGTTGAGCTTGTGGCACGTTGCCGGGCGTTGATTCGGCGGGGATCCAATGACAGAGGAGCAGAAATACTTTTTGCTGACCTGCGTCTGGATCCGGTGGCACACAAAGTCTGGCGAGCTGGAGAGGAAATTGTCTTGACCACCAAGGAATATGCGTTGCTGGAGTATTTTATGCGCAATCCAAATCGTGTTTTGACCCGTCTTATGATTGCGGAAAACGTTTGGGATTACAGTTTCGATTCTTTTACCAATATCATTGATGTCTATGTCAATTATCTACGCAATAAGATCGATCAGAAATTTGATAAAAAGCTGATTCATACTGTCCGTGGGGCAGGCTATGCTTTAAAGGACTCTTAAACAGTTGAACAGGTTTTTTGGTTAACTCAGTCCCTCTCCCTTTTGATGAGAGGGACTGTTATTTTTTTAATTCTCAAAACGTACGATTCGAATAAAATCCTCTGCTTTCAAGCTGGCACCACCAACCAATGCCCCATCGATATCTTCTTGAGCCATCAATCCGTCAACATTGTTGGGTTTGACACTGCCACCATAGAGAATACGTGTTGCTGTCGCAACCTTCTGGTTAAACATTTCTTGAACGAGCCCCCGGATAAAAGAATGAGCTTCTTGTGCCTGGTCATCTGTTGCTGTCTTACCGGTTCCAATTGCCCAGATCGGCTCATAGGCAATCACGATACCTGCCATTTGTTCAGCTGTAAGGTTACTCAGTCCCCCCTTAATTTGCCGGCTGAGAACATCCAGCATCAGACCCTCTTCCCGTTCTTGCAATGTTTCTCCAATACAAAGGATGGGCAAGAGGTCGGCTTGCAGAACCTTGAGCAGTTTTTGATTGATAAAACTGTCTGTTTCCCCCATCAATTGACGCCTCTCAGAGTGACCAATGATCACATAGTTACACCCTGCATCTTGAAGTAATAGTGGAGAAACCTCACCGGTAAATGCGCCGGTTGTCTGAGGGTAACAATTTTGTGCGGCAAGCTGAATCGGTGAATTTTTAATGACCTCTGCAACGGTTGATAAAGAGGTGAAAACTGGGGCAATAACAATATCCCGATCAACAATTTCGCTTAAATTTGCGACCAAATGGCTTGCCAGTTCTCTGGACTCAGCAATGGTTTGATTGAGTTTCCAGTTTCCAGCTATGAATGGTCTTCGCATACTTTGGTTCCTCCTCAATTCTTGCTTGGTTCTCGTATATTGATGATCTGGATAACTGGCAGATCGTAATCTCAGAATCTAAAAAATCTCACAATTTATCTCTCGCCAGTTCGTTTTGCTCTCTCAAGACGCAAAGGCCGCCAAGAAAAACCATTCCTTTTTGTTTTAAACTTAAAAAACTGATCTTGCTTTTGATCTTCTCTGCGTTCTCTGCGAGCTTAGCGTGGGGAAAATTTGTACTTTTCCCAATATTATTTGTCAGTTAACGCCACAACGCCCGGTAAGTCTTTCCCTTCTAGAAATTCCAGGGATGCTCCTCCTCCAGTAGAAATATGGGTCATTTGATCTTGTAAATTTGCTTTGTTTACCGCAGCAACAGAGTCACCTCCGCCAATAATTGACAGGCACTCCGATTTAGCCAGAGCTTCTGCGATAGCAAAAGTTCCTTGCGCAAATTTGTCGAATTCAAAAACACCCATTGGCCCATTCCAGACGACAGTTTTAGCGGAGTTAATCTGTTGTTGATACGTTTTGATCGTATCAGGTCCAATATCGAGTCCCATGCCAGTCGCAGGAAAATCTGCATTTTGAGCGATAATAGAAGGGCTGTCTGCAGCAAATTTTTCTGTAACGATATGATCTGTCGGCAGGAGAAAGTTAATACCCCGTTTTTGGGCTTTATCGAGCAGATCAGCCGCCAGAGCAATGCGGTCATCTTCTACCAATGATTGACCAACTTCAAAACCTTGGGCTTTAAGAAAGGTATAAGCCATACCACCGCCAATAAGAATCGTATCAACTTTACTGAGTAGATTTTCAATCACGGTAATTTTGTCGCTAACTTTGGCACCTCCAAGAATTGCAACAAATGGACGGTCTGGTTTTGCCAGGGCACCACCAAGATATTGCAGCTCTTTTTCCATCAAAAAGCCTGCGACTGCTGGCCGCAATAAGCGTGCAACTCCTTCAGTTGATGCATGGGCGCGGTGAGCGGTGCCAAAAGCATCATTGACGTATATTTCGCCAAGTGTAGCGAGTTGTGCTGCAAAGGTAGGATCATTATCCGTTTCACCGCTATGAAAACGGACATTTTCCAACAGCATGATACTGCCTTCATTTAACTGTTTGGCCAAGAGTTGGATATTCTCACCAATGCAGTCGGGTGCCATAATAACCTGTTGCCCCAGTAATTGACTCAAGTGCGTTGCTACAGGGCAGAGACTGAAGGCTGGATCTGGTTTGCCTTTAGGGCGGCCAAGATGGGAGGCAAGGATCACTTTTGCTCCATGCTCAATCAGATAGTGGATCGTTGGTAATGCCGCCTGAATACGGGTGTCGTCGCTAATCTCACCGTTATCATTAATCGGCACATTGAAGTCGACTCGGCAGAAAACCTGTTTTCCCTGAACTTCAATGTCTTCAAGAGATTTCTTATTGAACATTATTTCTCCTGACTCTGTAAAATTTGTAACGATTCAACATAACTGTCGGTAAAACCGGGGCTATCGCAGTTTTGCTGGTTTAAAACTGTAGTGGTTCGCGTCGCAAAAGCCTGGGACAGCCCCCGTGCGGGGACAGTCCCGGTTTTTGAATAGTTACGGGATTATCTTTGATCTCCAATGTATCGTACCAGGTCAAAAACCCGATTTGAGTAGCCCCATTCGTTGTCATACCAGGTGAGTACTTTGACCATGGTTCCATCTATGACGTTGGTAATTAAGGAATCAAATGTTGAAGAGGCTGGAGAGCCATTGAAATCGCGTGAGACCAGAGGGAGATCGCAATAGTCGAGAATACCTCGCAACTCATTTTCTGCAGCAGACCGCATGGCGGCGTTAACTTCTTCAATGCTGGTGGCTTTTTCGGTTTCAACAACCAGATCAACCAGAGAAACATTTGGGGTCGGAACCCGAATCGCCATCCCTTCTAGTCTGTTTTTAAGTTGGGGTAAAACCAAAGCAGTTGCTTTGGCGGCGCCAGTGGTGGTTGGAATAATATTAACCCCGGCAGCCCTGGCGCGTCGGAGATCTTTATGGGGGAGGTCCAGTATTTTCTGATCGTTGGTATAAGAGTGAACCGTTGTCATCATGCCACGAACAATACCAAAATTTTCCAATAAAACCTTGGCGACCGGAGCCAGACAGTTGGTGGTGCAAGATGCATTGGAGATAACGCTATGCTCAGCAGGATTGTAATTTGTCTCATTGATACCCATGCAGATAGTGATGTCGGCATCTTTTCCCGGGGCACTGATGACCACTTTTTTAGCGCCGGCGGTCAGGTGTTGTGCTGCCAGATCGCGGGCTGAAAAAAAACCGGTCGATTCAATAACGATATCAATCCCCAATTCTTGCCATGGTAACTTAGACGGATCTCGCTGGGAGAGAATTTTGAGCGATTTACCGTTAACCAGCAGATTTTCTCCGTCAGTGTCAACCTGCCCTGAAAAGATACCGTGAACAGAATCATATTTAAACAGATGAGCCAAAGTTTTTGCATCGGTCAAATCATTAACAGCAACGACATCAAAATCACTGGATTGGCTGGCAATGCGCAGGACATTCCTGCCGATACGCCCAAATCCGTTAATTGCAACTTTTACTGACATTTATAGCCTCCTTGTAGAGTATTAAAAAAATAGTTAGTCATTTCTCCAAGATTCTCAGTTATTTAGTACGCTATTAAAGAACCCTCTTCAAGAGTACATAAAAATACCCAGTTTGCAAATCTCTTTTACCGAAAATCGTTACTGGTTTTCTTCCTTGCAGCAGGAGCTAATATTAGGTATAAGGGCAACGCTCTCTAGCAGTCTGTTGACCTACCAGTGAGCTGGCTGCAAATTCGTCTTTTTGGCTCAGATTCCAGCTCCTTTTCGACCAATAGTTACGGCTATTACTCTTCAAATGAGCCGAAATTTGAACTCAAATGGCCAAATTTTCGCTTCAGCCCAGATAGGCCAACAGGCTGTAGGAAGAAAGGGAACATCAAGTGCGGGTATGTTTGTTGGCCAGCGGCAGTCGTGGAAATAGTACATTGATTGAGGTCGATGGATGTCGATTATTGATTGATGCGGGGCTGTCGGGGATAGAAACGTCGCGGCGCCTATCTACGATTGGATTGACTGGTGACGATCTGCATGCCATTCTGGTGACCCACGAACATCATGATCATGTTGGCGGAATAGGCCCCCTGGCTCGCCGCCATAATCTACCCGTCTATATTGATCGGCAAACTCATGCTGCATTACCTAAACTTGGCAAAATTGCTGATCTGCAACTTTTTACTGCCGGAGAAGCTTTTTCTCTGCAAAACCTGCTAATATCATCATTTTCAACAACACATGATGCGGTTAACCCGGTCGGCTTCACTATCCAGTCGGATGAGGGGAAGATCGGCTTTGCCACTGATCTTGGCATACCGACCCGTTTGGTAGCCAATCATTTACAGGACTGTCGTGTCTTGGTTCTGGAAGCCAATCACGATGAGCAAATGTTGCAGGATGGTTCCTATCCCTGGGAATTAAAACAACGAATTCGTAGTCGCCATGGGCATCTGTCAAATAATCAGTCATGTCTTTTGCTGGAAGAAATTTGCTGGTCTGGTATGGAGGCTCTATTCCTTGCACATTTAAGTGAGGAAAATAACTGTCCAGATCTTGCGGGACAAGTGTTTCGTGAAACATTAACCGGTTGCGGTCACGATCCAGAAATTATTATCGGACGGCAGAGTCGCGCCAGTTTCTGCTTTGAGACTGAACCGCTGCTGGTTTCCTGATTTAAACGCCAATCTCATCTCTATTTTGGAGTCAAAATGGCCTGGAGAATTGTTGTAGGACTTAAAAAAGGTATCAAAGATGCTCGTGGTGAACGGGTTCGGCGTGAACTTAAAGAACATCTGCAGATTGATCTCCCTTCGGTGCGAACCTTGGACATCTATACGGTTGATGCAGAGCTCAGTGCTGCTGAAGTTGAACAGATCGCTGCTGGTCCGTTCTCTGACCCGGTGATTCAGGAGTATGCGATTAATCAACCCCTGGCCAGTTCATTTGATATGTTGGTTGAAGTGGGTTTGCGTCCTGGAGTGACTGATAATACCGGCCGTACTGCCCGTGAGGCCATTCAATATCTGACCGGTCGTCCATTTGCTGATGGGGAAGCGGTTTATACTTCAACCCAGTATCTGTTGACCGGTTTGACCAATAAAACGATTGCAGAAAAAGTTGCAGGCGATTTTCTGGCAAACGGTTTGATCCAACGTTGGACAATTTTATCCAGTGACGAGCTTGATCCTCAGGTTGGTGTCCCTGTGGCAGTTCCCAAGGTTGTCACTGATGCCGCTCCAACGGTGCGGACTCTGAGTTTACAGTTGTCTGATGAGGAGCTTCTCGATATCAGTCGTCAGGGGATGCTGGCACTGAATCTTGAGGAGATGCACAAAATTAAGCAACACATAGTTGATCCTCAGATTATCGCAGAACGACAAAAGGTTGGGCTGGGAAACGAACTGACAGATGTTGAACTGGAAGCATTGGCGCAAACCTGGAGTGAACACTGTAAACACAAAATTTTCTCGGCAAAGATTGACTATGAAGACGCAGCGGGAAACCGGCAGGTCATCGATTCCTTGTTTAAAACCTACATTGTTGGTGCTACCGCAAAAGTACGAGAAAATCTTGGCGCGGATGATTTCTGCCTTTCGGTGTTTAAAGATAATGCTGGGGTGATTGAGTTTAACGCTGACTGGAGCATTGTTTTCAAGGTAGAAACGCACAATTCTCCCAGTGCTCTCGATCCCTATGGTGGTGCTTTGACCGGGATTGTCGGTGTCAACCGGGATGGTATGGGAACCGGCATGGGGGCGCGGTTGATTTTTAATACCGATGTCTTCTGTTTTGCCTCACCTTTCCTCGAAAAGAAATTACCACCGCGTCTGTTGCATCCTCGGCGGATTTTTGAGGGGGTGGTTGAGGGGGTTGAGCATGGCGGAAACAAGAGCGGCATCCCAACCATCAATGGATCACTCGTTTTTGATGAAAGGTTTGCCGGTAAGCCGCTGGTTTATTGTGGTACGGCTGCCCTGATGCCACGTCTGCTGCATGGTCATCCCTGCCACGAAAAAAAGGTTCTGGTTGGCGATCATATTGTTATGACCGGCGGTCGGATTGGTAAGGACGGTATCCATGGGGCAACTTTTTCTTCCGAGGAATTGCATGCAGGATCACCGGTGACTGCGGTACAGATTGGCGACCCGATTACCCAGCGGAAGATGTTTGATTTCCTGATTATTGCACGCGACCGGGGCTTGTATAATTCCATTACCGATAATGGTGCGGGTGGTCTTTCTTCCTCAGTTGGTGAAATGGCCGAAGACACTGGCGGCTTTGAACTCCATCTGGATCGCGCGCCCCTTAAATATCCTGGCTTGCAACCCTGGGAAATTCTTATTTCTGAAGCCCAGGAACGGATGACTCTGGCGGTTCCGGAAGACAAGCTCGATGCGTTTATTTCGCTGGCCACAGAGATGGATGTTGAGGCGACTGATCTCGGCATATTTACCGATTCTGGTTATTTCCATTGTCTCTATGAAGGGAAAACCGTCTCCTATCTGGGGATGAATTTTGTTCATGAGGGTGTCCCGCAGCTGGTTATCCCGGCAAAGTGGCAGCCAAAAGAGTTGTCGGAACCAGACTTTTCCCAGCCAGAAGATCTCACTAATGAATTAAAACAGCTCTTATCGCGCCTGAATATCTGTTCCAAGGAATCGGTTGTGCGTCGCTATGACCATGAAGTGCAAGCGGGAACAGTCATCAAGCCACTGGTCGGGGTTGTTAATGATGGTCCATCTGATGCCGCAGTTTTCAGACCTCTACTCGATTCGTTTGAGGGAGTGGTGGTTTCCCACGGAATCTGTCCCAGCTATAGCGATATCGACACCTATCACATGATGGCCTGTGCCATTGATGAAGGCTTGCGTAATTATGTCTCTGTGGGGGGAGATATAGAACATGTTGCCGGCTTGGATAACTTCTGCTGGTGTGATCCGGTAGAAAGTCCAAAGACTCCTGACGGCCAATATAAGGCTGCCCAGCTGGTTCGTGCTAACCAGGCGTTATATGACTATTGTGTTGCTTATGGGGTGCCACTGATTTCAGGTAAAGATTCAATGAAAAATGATTATCAGATTGGTGGTGATAAGATATCGATTCCGCCGACTGTCCTGTTTTCGGTGATTGGCAAGATTGCTGATGCGCGCAAAGCCATCTCAATGGATGTAAAACATCCTGGTGATCTGGTTTATCTGCTTGGAACGACTGCTGATGAACTGGGTGGTTCAGAATATTATGCCCAACAGGGGGAACTCGGTTGTCAGGTTCCACAGGTTAATGCTGAACAGGCCTTGCTCCGTTATCGCACTCTCAATCAAGCCCAACAACAAAGTTTGCTCGCTTCCTGCCATGACCTTTCGGACGGTGGCCTGGGAATCGCCCTGGCCGAATCTGCGTTTGCTGGCGGTTTCGGCATGCAGGTTGAACTCTCCTATGTCGACGCAGAACAGGATATTCGTGAGGATAAGCTCCTTTTTTCTGAATCGCAGAGTCGCTTGTTGGTGACCATTCAATCTGAAAACAAAGAGACTTTTGAAGCGTTATTTGCCGGACAGAGTTGCTGCCGTATCGGCCAGGTTATTCTGCAGCCGGAATTGATTATCAATGGCTTGCATGGACAAAATCTGCTTCAGGCACCCCTTGAAGATTTGAAACAGGCGTGGCAAGCGCCCTTACGGGAGATGTAGAATGGCCAAAACAGTCAAAGCGATTGTGATAGCCGGCAATGGTACCAATTGTGAACGTGAAGTTGCTCACGCTTGCCGTTTAGCTGGTGCTGCTGTGGATATTGTGCATATCGCAGAATTACTCGCCGGGCGGGTTAACCTGAATAGCTACCATTTTCTCAATCTGGCCGGTGGGTTTCTTGATGGCGATGATCTTGGCAGCGCCAAAGCCGGGGCAAATCGTCTACTGCATGCCAAAGTGGTCGATCACACAGCTACCTTAGCTGAACAACTGAAAGAGTTTATTGCTGCCGGAAAATTGGTGATGGGGGTGTGTAATGGTTTTCAGTTGTTGGTTAAAATGGGTTTGTTACCAGCGATTGATGGAGATTTTCAGCAGACCTGCACCCTGACTAATAACGAACAGGGACGGTTCGAAAACCGCTGGTGTTGGCTGAAAATTGACCCCGAATCTCCCTGCGTTTATACCCGGGGATTGAACGGTATTTATCTTCCTGTACGCCACGGTGAAGGGAAGTTTGTTACCGATAGCCCTGAGACCTTGCAACAATTGGAAGATCTCCATTTGACAGTGATGAAGTATGCGGATCGTGATCTTCATCCTACCATGGAGTTCCCGGAAAACCCTAACGGTAGTCAGAATTCTATTGCCGGAATCTGTGATCAGAGCGGGCGTCTGTTTGGCCTGATGCCACATCCTGAGGCTTACACCCATCGGACTCATCATCCCCGCTGGACCCGGGAACCATTACCTGAAGAGGGGATGGGGTTATTGTTGTATCGGAATGCGGTACGCTTCATCCAAACGAACTATCTATAGGTGTTTAGGTTGAAGGCTGTAGGTCTACCTAATAGCCTTCAGCCTAACAACCTGAACTTGCTATAAATATTGACTTAAGGAGTCATTGATATTCATGTTTGACAAATTTCATGATGAATGTGGTGTGTTCGGTGTTTTCGGCCATCCCGAAGCGGCCAATCTGACTTATCTGGGGCTCTATGCCCTGCAACATCGCGGCCAGGAAAGTTGCGGTATTGTCGCTTCAGATGGGGTGCAGCTTAAGGCTCACCTTGGTATGGGGCTGGTTGCTGATGTTTTTAAAAGGGATGATGTCTTTGACAAATTGCCGGGGCGTTCTGCAATCGGTCATGTCCGTTATTCGACTGCTGGTGGCAATGATATGAAAAACTGTCAGCCGATCATGGTCGATTATTCGCGAGGTAGTATTGCTGTCGCCCACAATGGCAATCTGGTTAACGCTCCAGAGCTGCGCAACGTTCTTGAAAAGAGTGGTTCTATCTTTTCTACCACCGCCGATACTGAAACGATTATACACCTGATTGCTCGGTCTCAATCTGATTCCTTGGTCGAACGGGTCTGCGAGTCTCTACAGCAGGTCAAGGGGGCTTATAGCCTGGCCTTTTTGACTGAAACACGGATGATTGCAGTGCGTGATCCAAGTGGATTTCGCCCCTTGAGTCTTGGTAAACTTGATGGAACTTTTGTGGTTTCCTCAGAATCCTGTGCTTTTGATCTGATTGAAGCCGAATATATTCGAGAAATTGAACCGGGTGAAATGATTGTTATCGATAAAAAAGGGATGAAATCTTACTTTCCCTTTAAAGAAAAGGTACGCAATACTCCCTGCATCTTCGAATATATCTATTTTGCCCGTCCTGACAGTCGTATTTTTAATCGAATGGTTTACTCGGTACGAAAAGAGTTTGGTCGCCAACTGGCACGCCAGTATCCTGTCGATGCTGACCTGGTTATTGCGGTTCCAGATTCAGGCATGCCTGCTGCGATGGGGTACGCCGAAGAGGCAGGGCTACCATTTGAGTTGGGTCTGATTCGTAACCATTATGTCGGACGAACCTTTATTGAGCCACAACAGGCAATCCGCCATTTCGGAGTCAAGCTAAAACTTAACCCGGTGCGCGATATTCTCGAAGGAAAACGGGTCGTGGTCGTTGATGATTCGATAGTACGTGGGACCACCTCTCGAAAAATTGTAAAAATGATTCGCAATGCCGGTGCCAAAGAGATCCATGTGCGGATTTCCAGCCCACCGACCAGCTATCCTTGTTTCTACGGTATTGATACCCCGTCCCGCAAGGAACTGATCTCCGCTTCACATAGTCTTGAAGAAATCACTCGCTATGTGACTGCGGATAGCCTCTGTTATCTTAATCTGGATGGGTTGCATGCAGCTCTGAAGCAGTTTGGTGATCATAAGTTGGATTTTTGTGATGCTTGTTTTAGTGGTGATTATCCAGTTAAGTTTCCACGTTTGACAGATAGTAATCAATTGGGACTTTTTTGATATATACAAACCTGTTATGTACGAATGGTGCCAGTTTAAGAGTAGATAACAGCAAAACAGGGACTGTCCCCGCACGGGGGCTGTCCCAGGCTTTTGCAACGCGAACCACCGCAGTTTCATAGCCTGTAAATACCTGGGACAGCCCCCGATAAGACTGGGGACAGTCCCGTATTTACTCGATATATCAATATGTTAACGATAGATACTTAAAGTAACTTCAAGGAGAACAAAATGAGTATTAAAGATGAACTAAAGACTATTATTTGTGAGTTGTCCTATGAAGAACGTGAAGTGACATTGGCTTCGGGGCGTAAAAGTAATTTTTATTTTGATGGAAAACAGACAACATTACACGCTCGTGGTGGATTGCTGGTGGGTCAGGCTTTCTGGGAAGAAGTAAAAACGTTTGGCCAGACGATTGATGGTGTTGGTGGCTTGACCCTTGGAGCAGATCCAATTGCTACCGCAACGTCAATTGCTGCACAACTAGAGGGTGTCAATGTTCATGCCTTTATTATCCGTAAGGAACCAAAGGGGCATGGGACCGGTCAATGGCTGGAGGGGCGGAAAAACCTGCCACCTGGTTCCAAAGTTGTTATTGTTGAAGATGTCACCACAACGGGTGGTTCCTCAATGAAAGCGGTTGAACGGGCAGAAGAAGAGGGGCTTGAGGTGGTAGGAATTGTCACTTTGGTGGATCGTGAAGAGGGGGCACGAGCAGCTATTGAGGGGGCAGGGCGAATCCTCCGGGCTGTGTTTACCAAATCTGAAGTTGTTGATTAAGAAAAAGACAGAGTGCGTAGGGTGGTTATAGCCACCCTACAGCTTATTCATCGTCAGGGATCTGGTAAAAATCTAGAACTCCGGAAATTCTCTTGAGCACTTTGCAATCGATATTGCTGGTATCACCAACAACTCCGAGGATTATCCGATCGGCTCCGGTGGATTGATGAAAATCGCAGTCCTGCTCAACCAGAAATTGTTTGACCTGTTCCAGATCGGTCTCGGTTGCTTTTCTTTTCATAATAACCAGCATTTTAACAATTTCCTTTCGTGTGCGTCCGTTCCAGGCTCCGGCTTTCATCAATCACTCGCTCAAATAACCGAATGATCGCGGAATTATCCAGAGGGCCGTGATTCTCTTTCTGAATCCGTTCAAAAATTAACTTTTCCCGTTTTGGGTCATAAATTGGTAAATCAAGTTGCTTCTTTACCTCACCAATAGTCAGTGCCAAGGCTGCTCGTTCATTGAATATACGCAGCAAGTCATCGTCAAGCTGATTGATTTTTAGCCGGATTGTGTCAATATCCAAAATAATATCCTTTGATGGCGTCGCAAAAAAATATCCGATCTATGGTGTTGCAGTATTTTTTCAAGATCTTGATATACATACGTTTCCTTCTCCCTGAGGGAGAAGGTGCCCAGTAGGGCGGATGAGGGGGCTGTGTGGTTTCCCTCACCCGACGCTTCGCGCCACACCCTCTCCCGGAGGGAGAAGGGAGTTTTTCAGGACTTTTACTCTTTACCTGTATATCTGGCACCTGAAATTACCGTGGCGTGTTGAAAATTATCATCATCCCGTTCGGGATAATCAATCGTGTAATGTAATCCCCGGCTTTCATGGCGGGACAGGGCACTTTGAACAATCAATTTAGCGACTGTGGTAATGTTGCGCAGCTCAATTAAATCCGAGGTCAGCAGAAAATCCCAGTAATACTCATCAATCTCCTTCTGAATTAACAAGATTCGATTCATGGCACGCTGTAGACGTTTGTTGGAGCGAACAATGCCGACATAATTCCACATGCTGCGGCGAATTTCGTCCCAGTTATGGGCAACGATAACTTCCTCATCGCTGTCGGTTGCATTACCACAATCCCAGTGGGGGACGGATACCTTCTGAGGAATTTGTTCTCCAAGACGTGATAAGGAAATATCAGCAGCTTTTTTAGCAAACACAATCCCTTCAAGAAGACTGTTGCTGGCCAGACGGTTGGCACCATGAAGTCCGGTACAGGCGACTTCACCAATAGCAAACAGATTGTGTATATTGGTTTCCCCATTCTTGTCTGCACATAATCCACCACAGAGATAATGGGTAGCTGGAACCACCGGGATAGGTTCTTTGGTCATGTCGATACCGAAACTCAGGCAGGTTTCGTTGATCATGGGAAAATGTTCTTTGATAAAATCGGCACCTTTGTGGGTGATATCCAAAAACACACAGTCGGCTCCAGATTTTTTCATTTCACTGTCGATGGCTCTGGCAACAATATCCCGTGGCGCCAAATCCTTCAGCTCGTGGTAGTCGGGCATAAAAGCATAACCATCACCACGCTTCAGAATCCCCCCTTCTCCACGAACTGCTTCTGAAATCAAAAATGATTTGGCATGCGGATGATAAAGGGTGGTGGGGTGAAACTGCATGAATTCCATATTGGCAACATCAGCTCCGGCACGCCAACCGATAGCCACCCCGTCACCTGTCGCAATATCAGGATTACAAGTAAATAAATAAACCTTGCCCGCTCCACCGGTTGCCAGAACTGTAAATTGGGCCCCGAAGGTCATGACCTGTTTACTTTTTTTATTGAGAACATAGGCACCTAGACAACGGTTCTTCTCAGAATTTTTCTGTAAAACTTTATTTTCGGTGATGAGATCGACCGCAATATGGTGCTGGTAGAGGGTGATATTTGGATGCTGAAGGGCTGCTTCGACCAATGCCCGTTCAATTTCGCGGCCGGTGGCGTCTTTGGCATGGAGAATGCGTCGATAGCTATGTCCACCTTCACGCGTCAGATCATAAAGATTATCTGCTTTACGGCTGAATTTTACCCCCCAGTCAATCAAATCATGAATGGCTTGCGGTCCAGCCTGAACGACCAGATCAACAATCTCAGGATCAGAAAGATAGGCACCAGCAACCATTGTGTCTTTGGCATGGGAAGCAAAACTATCTTCATCTGAAAAAACCGTTGCAATTCCGCCCTGGGCTAACTGGGTGGCTGTAACGTCAATATCACGCTTGGTCACTAACGCGACAGTTCCTTGGTCAGCAACTTTCAAGGCATAGGAAAGCCCCGCAATTCCGGTTCCAATGATCAGAAAATCTGTTGTTACTTGCATAAATAGTATCTATCCCTTGAACCCCATAATTTCATTGATGTGAGCAGCAACTTATAATGCGCTCGCAAAAATAAAACAGGGGGCTAAGCAAAAATTTTGTCCCACAAGGCGTAGTGGTTTTTCAAGGACGAAGGCATACATAAAGTATGTCAAGGTCTTGAAAAAAAGCTGCAACACCGTGGGACGGACTTTTTGCGACGCCATCATTATTAATCCCAGTATTAGTGTTGTCAAGCGTTTCACAGGGTGAATTCGTCCTTACCTGCAAATCCAGTTACGCTGCCTATCTAATCTT
>JAOZOH010000336.1 GCA_029933365.1 Desulfuromusa sp.
GTTTGTTAGCATGAAAGAAACTCTGGATACTTTATCGATCGGTAATTTGCAACTGCTGCAGGCGGAAAACGGTTATCGTTATTCTCTGGACCCAATTCTTCTGGCTCGCTTTGTTAGGGTGAAGAAGATGGACCAAGTTGTAGATTTGGGAACCGGCTGTGGTATTTTGCCGCTACTGTTGGCTCGGTTGAGCATAGCTGCTGATTTAGTAGGCATTGAATTGCAACCAGAATTGGCTAGTCGGGCAAAGAGGAACGTCGAGCTTAATAGCCTGAATGGCCGGGTGCGAGTTTTGCAAGAAGATATCAGAAAAATTAAAGATATCCTTCCGGTAAGTTGTGCTGACTTGGTTGTCAGTAATCCCCCATATCGGCAACTTGATTCTGGAAGAATTGCTCCGAATGATGAACGCGCGGCCGCTCGGCATGAATTGGCGGGGGGATTAGCTGATTTTGTTACTGCGGCAAGTTGGTTATTAAAGAATGGTGGTAGTTTTGCCATGATCTATCTGGTAGAACGTTTGCCTGAATTGATAGTAGAGATGGCTTCCGCTGGAATTGAACCAAAACGACTGCGGATGGTGCATCCCCGGCAGGGTGAAATAGCAAAGATGGTTTTACTGGAGGGGCTCAAGGGTGGACGGCCAGGGTTGCAGGTTGAAAAGCCGCTGTATATTTACAAAGATAATGAGGCCGGGAGAGACTACACGGAAGAAGTGCTGCAAATGTATGGGGAACTTCCATCCTAGTGTCATGTCACTTAGCTTTCCCGTTCTTTGTCGAGTTGTTTCTGCCGGGTGAAAAGTTTGCGTAGTTCGTGCTTTAAGTCTGAATTGTCTACTGGGGACAGCTCATCTTCAATCGATTCTTTTTCCACATCGGTCAGTTCAATTTTGGTCCATGGTGGTGGTTCTGAAGTTTGTCGGGGCTTGCGGGGATTGTACGTTTGTGAACTGCGTGTCTGGCGCAAATAGATATCGGTGATCCCCGCATTAGGTATTTTGGCGTTAATTTTTTCAAGAATCTGCGGTTTCATCATCTGTAATTGCTGCATCCAGACCGGGTGGTCAACCTGAACTTCCAAAACACCCTTGCGTAACTTGAGTGGTCTGGCGCGGGCGGCAATCTGCTCCCCAACCAGTTGATCCCAAATTAGCCATGCTTGATGTCGGGTGATTTGCTCACCAAATCCCGGCTGTCCTAGGATTTGTTTCAAAAGAGAACCAACCCATTCTGCTTTTTTCATCGGCGCCCGTTCGTTTTGTTTCATGGTAATATCTTTCTGCGAGTTCGTCCTCCGAGTAACTGCCCTGCAACAGCGCAGGTGAGGGTGAGGGGAATCCAGTACCAATTGAATCCGAGCATAGTTCGCAGAACAATAATAAACGGAATAGAGATATGCACGAGGGCAAACCAGCGGAGAGAAAACTTCCGACTTGTTTCACGTATATAACCAAGAGGTAGATTGCTGCTGAAAGCAAAAAATAAGAGAAAAAACAGAGACAGGGTTTGATTTGGAAGCAAGAGATATTTCCTTTATTGACCGTTAGAGTAAAAACCCAACCACTCTACTCTTTGAATAGAACAGCTGTCAATTTTC
>JAOZOH010000152.1 GCA_029933365.1 Desulfuromusa sp.
TTCAGGAGTTCTGTACAACCGCTGCACTGTTGATTTACAGACCGGCAAGCAGACCTTTGTTGATATTCCTTGTCGCAATCTTGAGGATGTTTTGGGTGGTTTTGGCCGTTCTTTTCAGGATTTGGCGCAGCGCCAAATTACCGCTGCCTACTGTGACCAGAATCCACTGATCGTCAATATTGGCCTACTCACCGGTAGCAGCGCCATGACCGGAATGCGCACTTATTTTTCTGCTTACAGCCCGATCAAAGGTTCGAAGAAGGGACATCCTGCTGCCATGTGGTCAACCGGAAGTGGAAAGTTTGGCGCCAAATTCAAATGGACCGGCCTGGATGAACTGATTTTTGAAAATCGCTCCAAGAACCCGGTCTACGTGGTGATCAAAGAAACTGCAGTTGGTCCAACGGTCGAACTTAAACCCGCTGAACATCTGCTTGGTCTTTCCACCCACGATAAGATAATGGCTCTGCAGAAAGAATACGACAACGCCCACTTTGCCGCCATCGGTCCCGCCGGAGAGAACTGGCAGAATAACTACATGGGGTCCGTCGCCCTGTCGACAGAAAACCAACTTAAGTCAGGTGACGATAAAATGCGTTTTGCTGGCCGTGGCGGCATGGGCAGCATGATGGGTTATAAAAATATTCTCGCGTTGGTTGCTCAAAGTAACGATAAACTCGGAAAATTAACTGATGCGGTCAAAAAGGTTAATCGCAACGTCGTCAAAGGAGGAGGTTCAGCCCGTTTGCAGCCAATCAAACGAGGTGGTGGCGGGGGTACTTGGGCGGCGTACGATGTTATGCAACCATTCAATGCCGTGCCGGTTAATAACTATCGTCCACAGGGGAATGATCTTCCCGAAAAATTGTTTCGGGAAAATGTCGAAAAAAACTATGACATTCAATCTGCAGCTTGTTACCGCTGTGGAATAACCTGCCACAATTATATTTCTGAAAAAAAATCGGATGGCAGTCGTGGTGAATTTATTGCCAAATTTGATTACGAACCTCTCAATCTTCTTAGCACCAATATTGGTATCCACGAAGCTGGTCAGGCCGGACGACTCATTCAGTTATGTGACAATTATGGGATGGACGCGATCTCTCTTGGTGTCACCATCTCCTATGCCCTTTCCTACAATGAACGGCACCCGGATAACCCTTTGCTCAATGGTGCCACCTTTGGTGACTATGAGAAGATTCGTGAGTTGATTATCAATGCTGGTGAGGGGAAATATCCTGAAATCGGCAAAGGTTCCATGCGGCTGTCAATAAGTACTGGAGAAACTGATTATGCCTACCACGTCAAAGGACTAGAAATTGCGGCCTATCAGCCGGAAACCAACCCCGGCTATGCCTGGGCGATTGCTGGTGGACACATGACAATGGGAACCTATGGCATGCTGATTCGTGAAGGCAAATCTGATGTCGATTCCTGGGTCAAGGCGATCACCGAAGACAAACTTCATATCATTGGCTTCGATATGGTCGGCCTGTGTAAGTTCTTCGATATCACCCAGGGAATCGGCACCCAGATGGTGGTCGACTGCCTCAAAAGTGAGCTCAACCTGGAGATTGAAGCCGCCGCCATTCGTGCCGCCGTAAAGCGTGCTTTCCTGCGCGCGATGGCATTGGAATTCCGCCAGGGCTATACCAAAGAGGAATTCGATCTGCCTAGGGAAGTTTCTGAAAAACCAAACCCCCATATCAACCTTCCCAATATTACCAACTTGGAATTTATGACGGAACTCACTGAAAAAGTCTGGGCCGTGTTTGATAAAGAATTAGAGGGAATCCTTGATTGAGCTTCAACTCTTTAGAAAAGAGGAATGAAAAAATGAAAGTGACCACGAAAGAAAAAAAGAGAGCCCAATTTGTTATTTCCTTCCGGGTAAATGAAGAAGAGAGGAATGACCTCCTCATGCGTGCTAATGAATCGGGGGTGAGTATTTCTCAGCTCATGCGGATGAAGCTTGATTTGTTCAACAGCAACATGCTCGGAAGTTAACGTTCCAACGAACGACGAGAAACTGAAGCTATCAATTCTTTATCAAAGGTTAGATTTATGTCAGCAAGAGTCGCCATAAACGGTTTCGGTCGTATCGGGCGTGCCTTTTTCCGAGCCGCATATGACAATGTCGATATCGACATTGTCGCCATTAACGATCTGGTTGATGTGCCAACCCTGGTGCACTATCTGAAGTACGACTCTGTCCATGGTTGCTTTCGCCAGGAAATTGAGCCTGGCGTAGATGGTTTTTTTATTAACGGGAAAGAGACCAAGGTCTTCAGACAACCGAACCCAGAGACGTTGCCATGGCGTGAACTGGATGTCGATATCGTCATTGAATCAAGCGGCCGCTATACTGACCGAGTCCATTCAGAAAAGCATCTCCAGGCGGGAGCTGGCAGTGTCATCGTCAGCGCTCCGGCTGAAGATGCCGATTTGACCGTCTGCATGGGGATCAATGAAGAACAATACCAACCCGAACGACATCGAATTATCTCCAATGCCTCCTGTACCACCAACTGCCTGGCACCAGTAGCCAAGGTTATTATGGAACAGTTCGGTTTTGTTAAAGGCATGCTCAATACTGTCCATTCCTATACCAATGGCCAGGTGATCCATGACGTTCCTCTTCCAAATTTGCGCCGTGGTCGCGCCGCCGGTCAGTCGATGATTCCGACCACAACTGGGGCTGCTAAGGCGGTGACTTCCGTTCTCCCCGAACTTGAAGGTAAATTGATTGGAATGGCAGTCCGTGTTCCTGTGCCAAATGTTTCGTTGATTGATCTGGTTGTCGAAACTGAGAAAAAGGTCACAGCTCATGAGGTTAATGATGCTCTTAAGCAGGCTGCAGGGGGAGCACTTAAAGGAATTCTGGAATATTGTGAAGTCCCGCTGGTCTCAAAAGACTTCACTGGCAACCCGGTTTCAGCCATTGTCGATGCAGAATCAACGGCAGTTGTTGGTGATAATCTGGTGCGGGTGATTGCTTGGTACGACAATGAATGGGGCTATTCCAACAGGCTGGTTGACTTGGTGGAGCATATGGCTGTCAAGAAGCAGAAGGGGAGAGGAAAGTGGAATGATGTGCCCCATGGATTACTCTGTGAGTTGGGTCGTTTGTAATCATTAAATGGTTAAAAAAGGAATACTTATGAAGCAACAGAAATCTTCAGAATATTTTAAACAAGCAAAACAAGTTATCCCTGGCGGTGTAAACAGTCCGGTCAGGGCATTTAAATCAGTCGGCAGAGATCCTCTCTTTATTAAGCAGGCTAAAGGCAGCCGCGTTTATGATGTTGATGACAATGCCTATATTGATTATGTCGGTTCTTGGGGGCCGATGATTCTCGGCCACTGTCATCCAAAAGTTGTTGAGGCGATTCAATCAGCCGCTGCTACCGGGGCTTCTTTCGGGGCTCCGACCACAGCTGAAATCGTGCTGGCTGAGATGGTTTGCGATGCCTATCCCAATGTCGAAAATGTACGGATGGTTTCCTCCGGTACCGAAGCAACAATGAGTGCTATACGCTTGGCACGTGGTTATACCGGGCGCGATAAAATTCTTAAATTTGAAGGTTGCTATCATGGTCATGCGGACAGCTTGCTGGTTAAGGCTGGCAGCGGCATGGCGACAATGGGTGTGCCGACTTCGCCTGGAGTCCCAGCTGATTTCGCCAAACATACCTTGACAGCTACTTACAATGATTTGGCTGAAGTGAAGGCTATCGTTGCTGCCAATCCTGGGGAAATCGCCTGTATTATTCTTGAGCCGATTGCTGGCAACATGGGTTGTATCCCTCCCGTTTCCGGCTTCCTTGAGGGGCTTCGTGAACTTTGCACCGCTGCGGAGATTGTCATGATTGTCGATGAAGTCATGACCGGTTTTCGGGTTGCTTATGGTGGTGCTCAGGAGAGGTACGGTGTGTATGGCGATCTTGTCACCTTTGGCAAGATCATCGGTGGTGGCTTGCCGGTTGGGGCTTTTGGTGGCAAGCAGGAAATCATGAACCAGCTTTCTCCGCTTGGTTCGGTATATCAAGCGGGCACCCTGTCCGGGAACCCTCTTGCCATGAGCGCCGGTATCGCCACTCTGCAGTTGATTAAAGAAGAAGGTTTTTACGATCAGATCGAAGAGAAGAGTGCCTACCTTGAAAAAGGCCTGCTAGAAGTGGCTAAGGAGTCACCGATCCCAACTTGTTGGCAGCGGGTCGGCGGGATGTTTACGCTATATTTCAATGCTGGTCCGGTGAACAATTTTGCCGCTGCACTGAATAGTGACACCGAGATCTTTGCTAAATATTTCTGCAATATGCTTGATGCCGGGATCAGCCTTGCGCCATCCCAGTTTGAGACAGGATTTATGAGCATTGCCCATTGTCAGGATGATCTTGATCAAACTATTGAGGCTGCTCGCAAGGCGATCCGTGCACTTTAACCCTTGAAGTATTCAGAACTTGTTAAATATCAACTGAATTGTAGTTCATAAGAGAGTAGAGATAGATCATGCGCTTAGCTGATAGTTTTGGTCGGAAGATAAATTATTTACGGCTATCTGTGACCGATCGTTGCAATATGCGTTGTACCTATTGTATGCCTGCCGACGGGATCGATAAACTTGGCCATGCTGAAATATTGAGTTATGAACAGTTTTTATTGATTGCCGAAGCTGCTGTTTCTCTGGGGATTGAAAAAATCAGAGTTACTGGTGGTGAGCCCCTGGTTAGAGCCGGAATCATCGATTTTCTGGCAAAACTGGCGAAAGTTACCGGATTAAAGCAGCTGGTGCTGACGACGAATGGTGTGCGCCTGAAAGAGATGGCACAGAGACTGAGAGGTGTGGGAGTACAACGCCTCAATATCAGTCTTGACTCCTTAAAACCAGAGATGTTTGCCCAATTGACCCGGCGTAATTTTTTGTCTGAAGTGTTAGCCGGAATAGATGCCGCTGAAAAGGTCGGTCTGCCGTACAAAATCAATATGGTGGTGATGCGCGGCTGGAACGATAACGAAATTCTCGATTTTGCCAATCTGACCCGGAAGCGGAATTGTACCGTCCGTTTTATCGAGTATATGCCCGCCCTGGATAATGAAAGCTGGCGCTCGCTGGTTGTCCCCAGTAAAGAAATCCTCCAGCGACTGAGTGAACATTATAACCTCCATCTGATTGATCGGGGAGCCTTGGCTGGCCCGGCACAGGAATATGCGATTGACGGTGCACCGGGACGGATCGGGGTGATTGCTCCGTTGACTGGACACTTTTGTCAGGACTGTAACCGAATCCGTATCACCTCTTCTGGTAAAGTCCGAACCTGCCTTTTTTCTGACCATGAATTCGATTTGAAACCGCTGCTGAATCTGGAGAATGTTGATGCTATTGCCAGTGAACTGCAGCATTTGGTCAGTAATAAACCCTCCTGCCATGCTTTGAATTCCTGTTCATTTGAACATTCCGCTTTTTCTATGGCGCAAATCGGCGGGTAATCGTCAGAAAATCTTGAATTTTCATACCTCAAGGAAAGAAAATGGATATTTCCAAAACAATTGCAGAAATGAAACAAGATCCAACGTTTGCAAAAAATGTCGGCATGGTATTGGTTCATAATGGGACGGTTCGCGGTTGGTCGCGTGGTGATCATTCCCCTGTCAACAGGGTAGACGTGGTTGCAGATCAAGCCAAAATTGAACAGATACGCTGTGAAATAGAGAAACTGACGGGGATTTACAAAGTTGTGGTGGAAGCCCGATCGGGGGTCATGCAACCCGGAGATGATCTTTTGTTCCTGATTGTCGCTGGAAACATCCGCGAGAATGTTAAGCCCGCGTTTGCGAAATTACTGGATCGGATCAAAGCTGAAGCGATCAGTAAAAAGGAAACTTTTATCTCAGATTGACGTATTTAGAAGATGGTTTGGATATGTATATGTGATTAAGGACTGATCGTTGGGAGTATCAGGAGAAGCTGATGCCGTCACGTTTGTCTCTAAGGATGGTGCCAGAAAATAATGCCACAAAAGGTTAAGCTGATGAGATATCAGTCGGTCATTGAAAACATTCGGAACCTGATAATGGGAAGGTTCTATGGCACGTAAAGTCTTTATAGCGGCAACAGGGATGAACAGTGGTAAAACGACAACCAGTCTCTCTTTAATGCATATGGTCACAAAAAAGTATCTGATTAGCACTGATCTTCCACTAGGCGGAGCCAACGTTCAGTGCGTTTACCTGTATTGACTGCAGCAACGACCATTCGCGGGAGCAAAACAGCGAGGTCGAAGC
>JAOZOH010000153.1 GCA_029933365.1 Desulfuromusa sp.
GGTCCATTTTTCAACGGCTTCTTCAGAACTTTTTCCGGGAGGCTATCCTCTTGAGCGCCAAAGCCGTTGCGCTGATTGAACAGGCGCGAAAGAGTCCAGATCCGCTCTCCGGCCTGATCCAGTTCGGCAGCGGTGACCTCTTCACCCAACCCGACAGACAGCAAATCAGCAGTGATCTCGGTATTGACCGATCCCCAGAAATCGCAGTAACACATCGACCATTTAATACCGTTGAAGTTTTGCGATTCGATCACTTCATCGACCAGGGCTTCGATTTCAAAGGGGGTTTCGGAGAAGATCGGAAAAGCACGCAGGTGACAGGCCCCGCGCTCGCTGGTAGCGTAGGCGATCCCCATGCCGTAATTACCGCGTGGTTCATAAGCTGGCATTTCAAGACCCTTGACTTCCATGGACATATCAGCGGCATCGTATTTTTCTGCCAGTTTTTTAGCGCCCATGGCCAGATCCCGACCACGTTCGGTCGACAGGGATGCAATTTCTTCAACAAGCCGCAGATATTCTTCACCATCACCGAACTTGATCCCGAAATCGTGGCGACCACTCTCGGTCATCTCCATCGCCATACTGATGGTGCTGCCACAACTCATGGTATCAATACCCAGATCATCACAGACCATGTTGAACTTGATAATCGCTTCCAGATCATTGATCTCGCAGTTCGAACCACCGAGGCAAAGGGTTTCGTATTCCGGCCCTTCGATTTCGGCATCTCCAATTTTGGTAAATTTGCCACAAGCCAGAGGACAACCGGCACAAGCTCTGTCTGCAATCTTGGCCGCCTTGATGGCATCAGAGTTGACTGCATCTTTGTGCTCGTTGATCCCGGCGCTGTAGTTTCTGGTCGGGTGCATCCCCATTTCGTTGGTCGCATCAACCAGCACGGCAGTGCCATCGGTATTGGCCCAGAGGTTATCTTCAGTAAACAGGTTTTCGGTTTTGTGGTGGGTAATCCGCTCAATGAATTTCGGCATATCGGCAACCTGTACTGATTTGCTCCCTTTGCAGACAACCCCCTTGAGATTTTTCGAACCAAAGAGAGCTCCGGTACCACCGCGACCAAACTGTCGGTAAGATTCGGAACCAATCATGCTGTAGGTGATCTGTTTTTCTCCCGCCGGACCAATCGCCAGAGTTTTAGCACCCGGTTCACCGACAGCCTCATCAAGACATTCCTCGGTCGCGAAAATCCCCTTGCCCATCATGGCTGAGGCATCTTCGATGCTGACTTGATCGTCAACAATCTTCAGATAGACCGGTGTGTCGGAAGCCCCTTTGATGATCAGACCGTCATAACCGGCATATTTAAGTTCCGGACCGAAAGCCCCTCCGACGTTGCTGGTAAAAATAGTTCCGGTATGCGGCGACTTGGAAACCAGAGCGAGGCGGGATGTCAAAGGAACCAGGGTTCCAGAAAAGGGCCCGGTCATAATGACGATGGCATTATCCGCTGAAAGCGGATCGACATCAGGTTCAACCAGATCCCAGTAGTAGCGTAAAGCCAGGCCCCAACTTCCCCAGTACTGTCTGATCCATTCCTGACATAGAGGTTCGGTGCTGATCTCTTTTTTGCTCAGATCGACAACCAGGAGCTGTCCTGCGTATAAATTCATACTCTTCTCCTAAATTCTCACGCCAAAACAAAATGACCGGCCAATGGTTTTTACACCACCGACCGATCATCATTGTCAGGCAATACTCTTGAATGTATCCTCGAGACGGTTCAGTATTTCATCTACAAGTTCCATCGGGATGTTCAGTGCCGGTTCAATACGGATCGCCTTGGCGTTGGTCAGAGTCCCTGCAGTCAACACCTTGCGATGGTAGAGGCCGGAAGCAACCTTGTAACCGATTTCATCGGTGACAAATTCCATCGCAATCAGCAGTCCCTTGCCACGATAGCCTTCGAGAATGGTCGGGTACTTGTTCTTGAACCCTTCCAGTTTAGCCATAATGTAAGCACCCTTTTCAGCAGCCTGACGTGGCAGGTCTTCTTTGAGCATGACATTGATGTAGGCTAGAGCAGCAGAACAAGCGAGGGGGTTGCCACCGGTGGTAGAGGTGTGCATAAAGGGGTTAGGCTCCATCACTTTCCAGATTTTTGGTGATGCAATAAAGGCTGCCATCGGTATCACACCGCCGCCTAGAGCCTTGCCCAGAGTCATGATGTCGGGAGTTACGTTCCAGTTGTCGACTCCAAACAGGGCCCCGGTTCGACCGAGACCGGTTTGGACTTCATCAGCGATCAGCAGAATGTCGTAACGATCACAGATTTCTCGAACCCGTGGCCAGTAATCGTCCGGCGGTACCACGGCACCAGCTTCGCCCTGAATCGGTTCAGCAATAAAGGCAGCGATATCGTCACCAACGTGAGCACAGATAGCGAGTTGTTGTTCAAGGGCATCGGCATCACCGAAAGGTACGTGACGGGTGTTGCTGAGTAGTGGCATCAACGGCTTGCGGTAAACGCTCTTGCCCATCAGCGACAGCGATCCGAGGCTCTTGCCGTGAAATGCATTTGTGGTGGCAATAAAGCCGGTCTTACCAGTGTAGAACTTTGCCAACTTCATGGCACCTTCAACAGCTTCCGTACCACTATTGTTGAAAAACATGTACTGCAAGTCACCAGGGGTCAGGTTGCCGAGCACCTTGCCAAGATGAGCACGCAACGGGTCGAGCATCTCTTGGCTATACTGAGGGCTGCGATCAAGCTGTGACTTGACGGCGGTAACAATTTCGGGATGACGGATACCGGCGGAGTAGATACCGAAGCCACCAAGGGCATCGATAAACTCACGACCCAGAGCATCCTTGATCAAAGAACCCTGTCCCTTCCACTCAATAGAAGCAAAATCACCTGCCTCGGTTACCGATTTACGGTACTCAAGGAACCCTTTATTGATGTGATTGGCAAAGTTTTCAACCGTTTCGGTCGTAAGTCTCTCACGATCTTCCCGGGTCACCTGATCTTCTGGTGCGTTAATCATTTCAACCATCCGAGCTGCTTCAGATCCGGCGTATTCGACATTCCTGAATTCAGACATTTTTTCCACTCCCTTTGCTATTTTGTTAGTGTGTCTCAATAACTGGCCAATGAAATGATTTCTCAATCAACTCACCAGCGGCCATATGAATATAATACTGTTTAAATTGTGCACGACTTCGGTTGGTTCATAGAGCACAAGGTGTGCCACAAACTCTAGAGGGTATACTCGCAAGGATGAAGCAGGGTGGAGAGAGGCGACGTGAACAAAGAAATTGTACGTCAAATTGAGAATTTTATTTTGCGCTAAAGTGCCTAAATATCCCTATGGAAGAGCTTTTGTCGTTCTTGATACCTAATCACTTATAATGACTTTATGATACGAAGATGGTGAGCTACTTTACTTTGCAGGCAATCAACTTCAATTAGTCACTGCTCTAGCCATCAAGATGCATTTATGCATCAATTGAATCCAGAGCCCAACAAGACTACAATAATTATCCCGAACCCTGTCTGGCATCATCTTTTCATAGAACAATAATCTATTGACACCGACGGTTTCCAATGAGGTTGTAGAAAAAACCACCATACGTATTGTTTCCCTCCTCATGTTCTATATGCTCCCATCCGTCAAAAAAGTGTTTTATTTCGAATGATGCATATTTGCATCTACAATGCACAGTGGAATCAAGGTTTAGCTGTTATCAAATGGAATATCTGTTCATCAACCATGGAACAATAGAATTTAACTATTTGTAATCACAAGATTTTTTTAGAAAATAAAGATTCGAGAGGTTGTTGGTATGATCCTTGATGAGGACTCCTGTAAAACGTCCGGACTTAAAGCTCTCAACTCAAACCTTAAAATTGGCATATCACCATAAGCAACGACTCAAAACACAATACCCCAGCTTCGAAAGGAAACATCCAATGAAGAACATAGAACTTCTTGCTCGTCGTAATGCAGCTGTCCCCCGCGGAGTTGCCAGCGCAACTACAGTTTTTATTGAAAAAGCCGAAAATGCAGAAGTATGGGATATTGAAGGTAACCGTTATCTTGACTTTGCTGCTGGTATTGCTGTTTGCAATACTGGCCATCGGCACCCGAAGATCATGGCCGCCGCAACCAAACAGAATGAAGCTTTTGTCCATACCGCATTCCAAGTTGCACCCTATGAAAGCTATATTACTTTAGCTGAACGACTTAATGATGCAGCCCCCATCACCAATGCCAAAACAATTTTCATGACCACCGGGGCTGAAGCTGTCGAGAACGCCGTCAAGATCGCCAGACATTACACGAAACGCTCAGCGGTTATCTCCTTCATCGGCGGTTTTCACGGCCGCTCCCTGCTGACCATGGGCATGACGGGCAAAGTTGTCCCCTACAAAGCAGGCTTTGGCCCTTTTCCATCGTCGCTCTACCATGTGCCTTTCCCCATTGAGCACCATGGGATCAGTATTCAGGACAGCTTTGATGCTCTAGAGAAACTCTTTAAGGCCGATGTAGAACCTGAACAGGTCGCTGCAATTATAATTGAACCTGTTCAGGGAGAAGGTGGTTTCTATAGTGCTCCCAAAGAATTCATGCTGGCGTTACGGCAACTTTGTGACAATCATGGCATTCTGTTGATCTGTGATGAAGTCCAAACCGGTTTTGCCCGTACCGGAAAACTGTTTGCCACTGAACATTATGGAATAGAACCGGACCTGATGACCATGGCCAAGTCTCTCGCTGGCGGATTTCCTCTTTCTGGTGTCGTTGGTAAAGCGGAAATCATGGATTCTCCCGATCCCGGTGGACTCGGGGGGACTTACGGTGGCAGTCCGATCGGCTGTGCAGCAGCTCATGCCGTGCTTGACGTGATCGAAGAGGAGCAGCTCTGCGCTCGGAGTGTCAAAATCGGTGCACGTATGATTGAGCGGATTCAGCAGATGAAAGAGCGCAGCGACACCGCTGCTATCGGCGATGTTCGTGGACTAGGGGCGATGGTCGCCTTTGAACTGGTCAAAAAACGTGGCGGACATAGTCCCGATGCCGACAAAGTCAAACTGTTAACTGCCAAAGCCCTGGAGCATGGCCTGATCATCCTCTCCTGTGGTATATATGGAAACACCGTCAGATTGCTTGCGCCCTTGACTATTCCGGATGCACAATTGGAAGAGGGTCTCGACATTCTAGAGCTAAGCTTAACGCAATTATAGTACCAACCATCTAGATAATCTAGATCCCCCGGCAAGGCTGGGGGGGGGACTACCCAGTGTACTCACATTAAACCAGGTCACACGCAAGTGTATTACGGCTCACCGGGAGACTGCTACGCCAGGCAACTTCCCTTTTTCAGCTGGAGGCTGAGATGCAACGAACCATCGCATTTTTGCACGAACAAGCTGAAGACGGCTTGCTCCCCTGGGCGGTGCAGCAGGCTGCGGCAGAGAAGTTTTCGCTGAGTCTCGGGGAGATCGAACAGATCATCTTGGAACAGGGACTGCTACCGGCACGTTATCAACGCAACCAACAGATCATATCAAACCGCCAGCAACTGCAACTATTTCGCAGCAGTGTTGCGGTGATCGGCTGCGGCGGACTGGGTGGTTATGTCATCGAGGAACTAGCCCGCCTCGGGGTCGGTCAGATCGTCGCTATTGATCCCGACGTCTTTGAAGAACACAACCTTAACCGCCAGCGGTTCTCTTCAATACGAGGCCTCGGTGAGCCGAAGGTTAAGAAAGCGGCAGAAGGGGTGATGGAAATAAATCCCGCAGTGATCTTACAGCCGGTTCAGTCTGCTTTTTCCAAAGAAAATGGTTGCGCCTTGCTTGTGGGAGTCAATGTGGTCATCGACGCGCTGGACAACATTCCCACCCGCCTGGAACTCGCCAAGATCTGCAACAAGATGAATATCCCCCTGGTGCATGGCGCCATTGCCGGATGGTACGGGCAGGTTTGTACAATCTTCCCCGGGGAAGATAGCATGCAGCAGATCTATCGGCATTGGGTAGAAGGCAAAGGGGAAGAGCAAGAACTTGGCAATCCCTCCTTCACTCCAGCGGTGGTGGCCAGCTTAGAAGTGGCCGAAACCTGCAAGATCCTGCTCGACCAAGGTGAACTGTTGCGTGGTCGGCAGCTCTACATCAACCTATTAGAGATGGAGATCGAAGAGATTCCCCTCTAGAAGCCTGTTGTGCGACGAGATGGAGCAATTGCAAGGAATGTGATTCCCGTAAATATAAGACAAATACCTAGAATTTCTTGTGTCCCCAAACTTTCCCCCAAAA
>JAOZOH010000154.1 GCA_029933365.1 Desulfuromusa sp.
ATTTTTACGTTGTTTTCTCATGGTGAATTTCTCCGTTCGAGTAGTCTAACTCAAAATGAAGTAATTCTCCAATTCACGCTGAACCAAGACAACTCCAGGACGACTCTGTTTTGGTTAGAAGCGCCAGTTGACAAAAACCATAACCGGTGCAATTTCATCAGGAAAATTAATGAACCATTCTTTTGTCTTTTTCATAATATTAACAAACCCCACCTGAACACCTTTATCAGAAGCTGCTGCAAAGTTGACAAGACCCAGCTGAAGTCCATGTAGGTTTTCGGCGTAATTAAATGCTGCCCATTGTAATCCGGTTAGTTTTACCGAGGAGTAATTTGCGATCCATGCGATTTGGGCCCCCTCATAGCTCTCAGCATAATTTGCTAACCACGCAAGAGAAATACCAGAACTGGCGCCTGTAGAGCCGTTGACAACTCCGAGAGCTATTCCGTTTTGCGGGTTTTCACCCCAGATATTCAGTGAGACTCCCTTGATGTGGGTGGTTCTTGACTCAATGGCGATATCAGGGATTAAGCTCAACTGAAAACCTTTTGTTTCTGCAAAAGCCCCTGTGGCACAGAAGCAACATATAAATACAAGTACCAATTTCTTCATTGTTATTTTCCTCCATCTTGGTGTTTGAATATCTAATTGTCACTGCTAAATTTTATATTTGTTATGAAGATTGTCAGTTACTGCTTGCGCCGGTCGATAACCCGTACCGCTTTTCCCTCGTGGCGCGTGATGCTTGCAGGTTCCACCAGTTTAACCTTGGCGCTGACTCCCAGAACTGTTGCCAGTCTTTTTTCTGCCTGAACAACAAACTGCCGCTGCTGTTTCATTTCATCAAAAAAGATATGTTCATTGACTTCAACTTGAACCTCAAGTGAATCCATGTTGTTTTCCCGGTCAACGATCAACTGGTAATGAGGCTCACACCCTTCGATCTGGAACAGGACTTCCTCAATCTGGGTCGGGAACACATTGACCCCTTTGATAATCAGCATATCATCGGTACGACCACGGGTTTTTTCCATTCTCGCCAATGTTCGGCCACAATCGCAAGTAGAGTAATCCAACCGAGTGATATCTCGAGTGCGATAGCGGATCATCGGGAAGGCCTGTTTAGTTAAACTTGTCAACACAAGTTCACCAACCGATCCTTCCGGTAAAACCGCTCCGGTATCTGGATCAATAATTTCAGCAAGAAAATGGTCTTCAGCCAGGTGCATCCCCTGTTTATGCAGACATTCTCCGGCCACCCCGGGCCCCATAATTTCGGATAAGCCGTAATTGTCGGTGGCAATAATACCCAACCGCTGTTCCAGTTCCACGCGCATCTGTTCGCTCCATGGTTCGGCGCCAAACAAACCAACTCGCAGAGCGAGGGAAGTTGGCTCTATCCCCTGTTTTTCCATTCGATCAGCCAGAGTCAAGCCGTAGGAAGGGGTACAAACCAGAGCTGAGGAACGGTAATCCTGCATAATCATCAATTGTTTGTCGGTATTCCCCCCGGATATAGGGATAACCGACGCCCCAATCGCCTCTGAACCATAATGCAAGCCAAAAGCACCGGTGAACAACCCGTAGCCAAAAGCGATATGGACGATGTCTTCCTGAGTAACCCCTGCTGCAGTCATGAACCGCGCGACCAGCTCTGTCCAGGTTTTAATGTCATCTTTCGTATAACCCACAACCGTCGGTTTACCGGTTGTCCCTGAGGAGGAATGGATCCTTACGACTTCGCGCATGGGGACAGCAAACATCCCGTAGGGATAATTGACCCGCAGGTCTTCTTTTGTTGTAAATGGCAAATGCTGCAGATCTTTCAGAGTCTTTAAATCACCGGGTTGGAAACCTGAATCTTTAAATTTAGCTTGATAACAGGGAACTTGCGTTGCGACCAACGCTAAGGTTTTCTGCAAGCGTTTTAGTTGTAGTTGCTGTATTTCTTCTCTTGGAAGACATTCAGCATTGCGATCCCAGATATTTACAGATGAGTTCATAGTATTACTTTAAATATTAGTAGTTAACTTATTGATAAAAAAGATCAAATTGATGTTATACGTTCACTCGGAAGAATCTTGATTCCATTCTTTGAAAGAGCCGAAATCGCCTCATCAATGTTATCAAAGCGAAAAATAATGACGGCATTATCTCCAGAACGTTCAACAAATGCGTACATATATTCAACGTTGACATTATTATTATCGAGAATCTGTAGTATTGAAGTCAGCCCACCCGGAGAGTCCGCAACCTCAACGCCAATAACATCCGTTATGCTGACGGTAAAGCGTTGCTCCCTTAATACCTTGAGGGCTTTTTCACTGTCGTCGACGATTAGCCGTAAAATACCAAAATCAGATGTGTCTGCCAACGATAATGCGCGGATATTAATCCCATTTTTACCAAGGATTCCGGTAATCTCCGCCAGGCGACCCGATTTATTTTCGATAAAAATCGAAATTTGTTCAACTTTCATAACTGCCTCCTCAGGATGTTTTTTGACGGTTATCAATCACCCGCTTGGCTTTACCCTCACTGCGGGTAATTGTTTTTGGTTCAACCAGTCGAATTTTACAGGTCACACCAAGTAAGTCTTTAATATCTTTTCTGATTTTATTGGAAAGTCCCTGGAGGATCTTGATCTCATCAGAAAAGGTCTGCTCGTTCACTTCAACCTGAACCTCAAGGGTATCCAAATTGCCATCCCGCTCAACAATCAGCTGATAATGGGGCTCAACACCGTCAATATTGAATAGTACCGATTCAATCTGGCTCGGGAAAACATTGACTCCACGAATGATCAGCATATCATCACTGCGGCCACTCAACCGTTCAATTCGGGCATGGGTACGGCCACAGATGCAGGGTTCCTTGAACAGTCGGGTAATATCGCGAGTGCGATAGCGAATCAGTGGGATCCCTTCTTTGGTGATGGTGGTAATAACCAGTTCACCTTTTTCACCATCGGGTAACACTTCGCCTGTTTCGGGGTCGATAATTTCCGGGATAAAGTGATCCTCCCAGATATGCAGCCCGTTTTGTGCTTCAATACATTCGATTCCGACACCCGGACCGAGAATTTCAGAGAGACCATAGATATCAATTGCCTTAATGTTGAGTTTTGCTTCAATTTCCTGGCGCATGTTTTCGCTCCAGGGTTCCGCACCGAGAATGCCAACCTTGAGTTTTAACTTGCGGATATCAATCCCTTCTTCTGCCGCGACTTCCGCCAGATACAAGCTATAGGAAGGGGTGCAGGTTAAAACCGTTGAGCCAAAATCCTGCATAATCATCAACTGCTTTTTCGTATTTCCACCTGACATGGGGATAACCGACGCGCCAACCCGCTCTGCTCCGTAGTGTGCGCCAAGGCCACCGGTAAACAGTCCATAGCCGTAAGCATTGTGGATGATGTCACCCTGATTGGTTCCCGCCGCGACAAAGGAGCGTGCCATCAGCTCTGTCCAGTTCTCAATATCCCGGCGACTGTAACCCACAACCGTCGGCTTGCCAGTGGTTCCTGAAGAGGCATGAATCCGCACAATCTGCTCCAGTGGTACGGCAAACAGTCCGTAGGGATAGCTGTCGCGCATATCCTGTTTCAGGGTAAATGGTAAATGCTTTAGATCGTTGAGACTTTTGATATCCGCAGGTTTGATTCCAGCTTTGGTAAAGGATTCACGATAGAATGGCACCGCGGCATAAACCCGCTCGACCGTCTGTTGCAGTCGCTTTAACTGTAATGATTCTATCGCTTCACGCGGTAAAGTTTCAAAATCATCATTCCAAATCATTGTAATGCCTCCCCGCAGCCCAATTCAAAAGCTTTCATATTGACGTCCAGAAGCCGTGGTGGAATCATTTTCTGTAAGGCTTCCAACCACAATTCACGCTCAAATTCCAGAATATTTGATAAAGCACCAAGTAGTACCGTATTAACAGTTTTTGCATTACCCGCTGTCAGTGCAAGCTTGAGTCCCTCAACAACAACGGAAGCTGGGAACTGTTGGCAGATTTTCTGTGCCAGATTGTCTGGATAGACTTGCACCCCACGGGCGACTGCCGGTGGGGAAATCTGCCAATTAGTCACAACAACCTGCCCGTTTTTACGCATTAATGGCAGATAACGACAGGTTTCCAGCAGTTCAAAGCCGAACAGAATATCGACTTCCCCTTCGGGGATAATCGAGGAATAGACCTTCTCACCATAACGAACATGGGAGACAACACTGCCGCCACGCTGTGACATGCCGTGAATCTCATTCTTTTTAACATCCAGACCGGCCAGAAGCATCACTTCAGAGATCACTTCGCTGGCGAGTAAAATTCCCTGTCCACCGACACCGGCCAATAATATATTGCTTACTTCACTCATGATTATCACCATATTGCTGAAATGCATCAAATCCACAGGTTTGCTGACATACTTTGCAGCCGGTACAGATAATTTTATCGACAACCGCCTTATTATTTTCGACGTCAAAGGTGATAGCTGGACAGCCGATTTGCAGGCAGGCACGGCAGCCGGTACATTTGTTGACATCGACAAACAATGGTGGTCGGGGATCCTGATTATCACGGGGAACCAGCATACAGGGTCTGGTTGTAATAATAACAGAGACCTCAGGGCGAGCCATCTCTGCACGGATCACCTTGCCAGTTTTCTCCAAATCGTAGGGATCAAGGATTGTCACATGCTTTACGCCAACGGCCCGGCAAAGTTGTTCCATATCAACCCGTGGGGCTTCCGCTGTGTTCAACTGATAACCTGATGTTGGATTTTCCTGACGGCCGGTCATAGCGGTAATCCGATTATCAAGAATGATCAGGGTCGCCTTCGATTTATTGTAAACCATATCCAGCAAGCCATTGATACCGGTATGAAGAAATGTCGAATCTCCAATCACAGCGACAACTTTGCGCTGCTCTTCTTCCGACAGCACCTTGCTGATACCGGTTGCCATCCCCACACTGGCTCCCATACAGATGCAAGTATCCATTGCTGAAAGGGGTGGCATGAATCCCAACGTATAACAGCCGATATCGCCAGTAACGTAGGCTTTAGCCTTTTTCAATTCGTAGAAAACCGGACGATGAGGACAGCCAGGACACATATTGGGTGGTCGTGGCGGGAGATCCTCAGAGGTGTCTTCAGTTGGGGCTTCTTGATCAAATAGCTGAATTTTAATCCGTCCTGGTGTCAACTCACCACAAATGGAGAGTTTGTCTTTGCCGATAACATCAATCCCCATGGCACGAACCTGTTCCTCAATAAAAGGGTCAAGTTCTTCAATGACGTAAAGAGTGTCATATTTGGCAGCAAAATCCCGAATCAGTTGTTTTGGTAGTGGGTAGACCATTCCGAGCTTCAACACATCAGCGTCGGGCATGGTTTCTTTCACATATTGATAGGAGACCCCGGAGGTGATGACACCTACCTTACCGGCACCCTTTTCAATGATATTGAAAGGCTGGCTGCAGCCCCACTCTTCCAGATCAAGGGTTCGCTGCTCAACAATCAAATGACGTTTACGCGCATTACCCGGCAGCATCACCAGTTTTGCAGGATTACGTTCCAGCTTCGGCTCGGGAATGTTCCTGACGCGTTCACCCAGAAAAACTGCCGATTTTGAGTGAGAAATCCGGGTGGTACTACGCAGCAGAACCGGCGTGTCAAATTTTTCACTGATTTCGAATGCGAGCCTAGTGTAATCCAGCGCTTCCTGGCTGTCAGCCGGTTCCAGCATCGGCACTTTAGCAAACTTGGCAAAGTTGCGATTGTCCTGCTCATTCTGTGAAGAATGGAGCTCCGGATCATCAGCAGTCACCAGTACAAGGCCACCACGCACGCCGGTATAGGCCAGGGTAAAGAGTGGATCGGCTGCGACGTTAACACCAACATGTTTCATCGTCACAAGTGCCCGAGCACCACCAAAACAAGCACCGATACCAACTTCGAGGGCAACTTTTTCATTCGGTGCCCAGGATGCGTCTATTTCTGAATATTGAGTGATATTTTCCAGAATTTCAGTGCTGGGAGTGCCTGGATATGCACAGGCAACCAATGCCCCCGCCTCATAGGTACCACGGGCAATCGCTTCGTTGCCGGAGAGTAAGACTTTCTTCATAACAACCCTTGAATAGATGTGAATGGTTAACTAGGAGCCTATCAGGCTATCCATGAGCCGACTGCAAATCTGGTTGTTTGGCCCATATTTTGACTCCTTTTTGCCCCATAGCTATGGCTATGAGCCTGCAAACGTGTCAAAATCTG